>NZ_JADEWJ010000442.1:0-1433 GCF_015207725.1 Synechocystis sp. LEGE 06083 | reverse complement strand
GCCAACATCGGTTTTGAAGTGATGCACGAACGCAATGCCCACAACTTCCCCCTCGACTTGGCTTCTGGGGAGCAAGCTCCTGTGGCTTTGACCGCTCCTGCTATCAATGGTTAATTCCTTGGTGTAATGCCAATTGAATAATCAGCGAATTGCACTCTCCTTTCCGGGGGGTGCTTTTTGCTTGGTCAGCAACCAGGCGATCGCCGGAGAGTCCGGGGCAGTTACCATGGAAAGACGGATTAATCTTAAACAGAGGGATTATGGGGGAAGAACCTTTGCCGGGGGAAAAACAATTGGGCAAGAAGTCAAAGAAGAAAAATACTGCCTGGAGCATTGAGGAAAGCGAGACCCTGTACCGAGTCGAGGCTTGGGGCGCACCCTATTTTGCCATCAATGCCGCCGGTAACGTGACGGTTTCCCCCAACGGCGATCGGGGGGGCTCCTTAGATTTACTAGAACTGGTGGAGGCCTTGCGGCAAAGGAAATTAGGCTTGCCCCTATTAATTCGTTTTTCCGATATTCTTGCCGATCGCCTAGAGCGGTTGAATAGTTGTTTTGCCAAGGCGATCGCCCGTTACAACTACCCCAACACCTATCAGGCGGTTTATCCAGTTAAATGTAACCAGCAACGGCATTTGGTGGAGGCCTTGGTGCGCTTTGGCCAAACGTCCCAATGTGGACTCGAAGCGGGGTCCAAGCCAGAATTGATGATTGCCCTGGCTACCCTACCGCCCCCCCTAGACCGTCAGGATAAACATGCCAAACCCCTAATTATCTGCAATGGCTATAAAGACCAGGATTATCTAGAAACAGCCCTGCTGGCCAAGCGCTTGGGCCATCGTCCCATCATCATCATTGAACAACTGCGAGAACTGGAATGGGTACTACACATCTCCCAGCAGTTAAATATTAAACCCATGTTGGGGGTGCGGGCCCGGTTGAGTTGTCAGTCGTCCAAATCCTCGGAAACTTCCTCCAGCAAGGGCGATCGGGCCAAGCTAGGACTGACCATGCCGGATATTGTTACCATGATTCGTCGGCTGGAGGAAAATAACTGCCTTGATTGCCTGAAAATGCTCCATTTCCATCTGGGAACCCAGGTTTCAGACATTGCCCTGATTAAAGAAGCCATGCGGGAAGCCAGCCAACTCTATGTGGAGCTGGTCAAGTTGGGGTCCAAAATGCGCTACCTCAATGTGGGCGGCGGTTTGGCGGTGGACTATGACGGTTCCAAAACCAACTATCCCGCCTCGAAAAATTACAATATGCAGAACTACGCCAACGATATTGTGGCGGCCATTCAAGATGCCTGTGAGCTTGGGCACATTGCCCCTCCCATCCTAGTGAGCGAAAGTGGACGGGCGATTATGGCCCATCAGTCGGTGCTAGTTTTTGATGTGTTGGGCAGTAACCATGCTGGCTTTAGTGAACCC
>NZ_JADEWJ010000441.1:0-1450 GCF_015207725.1 Synechocystis sp. LEGE 06083 | reverse complement strand
GTTTTCAACGGATTTTATGGATTTTTGGAATTCTGATGTTTTTAGCCTACATTCCGCACGTAGTACACCTTCGTCTGAAATCGAGTACGACGGCCAGCCTATTTCGGGGTTTGCCTCTTGCCCCCCAGTCAGTCAATACGAAAAAACTACGCTATATTTAGTGTTTTCCCGAAAATTTAGTAACTATTGGTAGAGCCTGCGGAATGTTGGTTTTAGCATTGTACTTATGATGAAATTCATTTAAGATTTGATTTGTTTGAAAGAGGCTTGGCGATCGCCGGTAAATTAACTTTGCTTTAGACTAGTATTGCTTGCTCCATAATGGCAACATTTTCAGGAGTATTAGGAGGAGGATAAACCCGAGACGAAAGATTAGCCTTAAGACGATCTACAAACGCATAAAAAACTTCATCATCATCTTGATGTTCAATGACGTAAGTTCGGAGAGATTTGAAATTCATTTCGGCAAATTTTGGGTTCATGCCAAAAGCAAATTAGTTTTTGATTGGTAAGGGGGAGGCTATATCCTATCAATCAATGATCAATGGCTGATGAAATAAAGTTAATCAACGCAGGAATATCTTTTTTGATGGCTTCCCAAATAATATCACAATCAACTTCTTTGTATTCATGGACAATTCTGTTCCTCATTCCACGGATTTCATTAAATGGAATTTGGGGATGTTGATTTTTAAATTGTTCAGAGAGTCGATTCACTGCTTCTCCCATAATCACTATTTGGGATAAAACTGAAGATTGTGTTTTTTCATCATCAATAAATTTCTATTTATCCATATTTTGAGTAAAAGCCAGAATTTTATTGAGAGCATGATAAAGATCTAAAATGACTTCTTGGTCACTGGACATAAATAATCTCCGCATTATCAAGAATATTTTGACGGCGAATCCAGTTTTTGCTATTTTTAATCGCTTTTTTGGAGACTAGATCAATTTTTCGTTTTAGTAATATTTTAAATTCATCTTCTATTTTAATCCTAAGTACAAGACAAAAGTTGTATGGGGCAGAACTGATTGACTGACAAAAGTTTAAGAGGACTCGTAGGAATAGACCTGGAGAGTAAACTCAAGGGCATAAAGGCGGCGGTGGTGCTGACGAAGGGAAGCCATAGCCGGTTCAGGGTCTTGATGGGAGAAAAAAGCGACCTGATGGATAATGGGCCATCCATTGTAGAAGGCAGTCTTCAACCAATCCCAACCGAGGCGTAAATAACTGTGGCCGCGAAACCAATGGGGGTCGACCCAACGACGATGGCCATGTTCAACTACCGTTAAGCCTTGTGCGGTTGCAAATAAAGTGGCGAGAGCCAAGAGAAACCATAATCGGGAAAAAGCACAGACAGAACGAATCTGTGATTTCTGGATATTCCAGACATTGGACTGGTCATCTAAAAAGCTCTCTTCAATCTGGAAGCGCATGCCATATTCAGCA
>NZ_JADEWJ010000091.1:0-13293 GCF_015207725.1 Synechocystis sp. LEGE 06083 | reverse complement strand
CGCATAAGATATAGGAGCCCGTCTCGTAGGGTGGGAGATGTTTATAACAGACAGACGGAGCGCCACTTGGGGGGGGACTTCTGGAGAGGGGGCAACACTACCGAGGGGATTGGCGGAATCAGCCTTATTGCTAATGGTGGAGTGAATACGGGCAATACGGGATTCGATAGTGCCACTTTGACTGGAGACATCATTGTCGACCACGGCGGCTTCAGCAGGGGAGGATGCCACACTGGCGATCGCCACGAGGAAAGCAGTCCAGCCAAGTTGGTTAGAGTTCATGACAAATACCTAAAAATCGACAAAAACAATGGGGCTAGGGATTGGGACGAGGCAAGGTCGGAACAGCCCCCAAAAGGTACCAACCAAATTACCATCCATCAAAATCAACCTCATTTACTGGCCATTTTTGGGTTCCATCACCTGCTCGTGGGTAATCACCAGGTAATTAAAGAACTGACGGAGATTATCATTGTCCACTGGCACAATTCCCTCAGTACCAATCCATTTGTCAACGATTGCCACGTCTTCCGGATCGCCTTGCACATAGCCCTCCGCTAGCCGCACCAGAGCCCGATTAGCCAAACGCAAAAAGCTGGGATTGCCCTCCCGCACCATACAACCGACCCCATACCTAATTTGCGCCGGTTGGGGAATAATTTTGGTGTCAGGCATATCCAATACCTGCCTTAGGCCTGCTAGTTGAATACCGTCCGCCGCCACTGCATCCACTGTGCCCTTTTTAAGGGCTTCCATACCGGCCCGCACACTGGTAACGGGCACCACTTCGATGTCAGCTTGGGCAATTTTCACTGCATCCTCCACAATGGTGTTGGGCACCAGGGCCACCCGGCGTCCCATTAACGTTTCGGGAGAACTGATCGGGGTGTCATTGGGCACCAGTAGTTGGACACCAGCCACTGCATAGCTAGCGGTAAAGTCAACGTAGCGGTCCCGCTCCCAGGTAAAGGCGGTATTACAGACAATGTCTAGCTCACCGTTTTTGACCTTGGGCAGGGCATCTTTCATATCTTGTACTTCCACAATTTGCAGAACCACTTCCCGCCCCAATTCCTTACCCACTTCCTCCCGGATGCGATCAGCAATGTCAATGGAGTAACCCACCACCTCATTGTTTTCGTTGATATAGGAGAAGGGCACAGTGTCCAGGTTTGCCCCAATGGTTAGATTACCCGTGCGAATAATTTTCTCCATTACGGTTTCGGCGATCGCCGCCTGGGCACCCACCGTGGCGAGTAACAGTCCAATGAAGGTGGCTGACAACTGCTTCAACATGGCATTAATTAACCCAAAAGTTTGCGTTCAGTCTAATATAGACCGGCTTTTGTCTGGGTAAAGTAAAGAACTATTACAAATAAAAAACCATATAAACCATATTTTTATTCCTATTTTTATCTTTGTCCATGACACTTGGTATTCTCTATGGCGTTAGTGTGGGCCCCGGCGATCCGGAGCTAATTACCCTCAAGGGGTTGAAAATTTTGCAAGCTTGTCCCGTGGTGGCTTTTCCCGCCGGACTCCAAGGGCGATCGGGGGTTGCCGAGGGCATTATTACCCCCCATCTTCTCCCAGAACAAATTACCTTACCCCTGACATTTCCCTATGTGCAAAAGGAAGAGATTCTAGAAAAGGCCTGGGAAGAGGCAGCAGCAAAAGTTTGGCCCTATTTAGAAAAAGCAGTAGATGTGGCCTTTGCCTGTGAAGGAGACATCAGCTTTTACAGCACCTTCACCTACCTTGCTCAGACGTTAAAAAGTAACCATCCCCAGTTGGTGATCAACTACATCGCTGGGGTGAGTTCCCCCTTTGCCGGAGCTTCCGCCCTGGGCTTACCCCTCACTTGCCAGGAAGAAAAATTAGCAATTTTGCCGGCATTATATTGCCCAGAAGAATTGGAAAAAGCGTTGGATTGGGCAGAGGTGGTGGTATTGATGAAAGTGCGATTGGTGTATGAACAGGTGTGGGAAATTTTAGCCCAAAGGGAACTATTAGACCGGGCTTGGGTGTTGGAAAAAATTTCTACCACCGAGGAAAACATTTACCATCCCCTTAGTAACTATCCCCAGTTGTCCCTATCCTATTTTTCCCTGATATTAATCAAGCAAAACCAAAATAAAATTCGGAAAAATTAACGGAGAAAATTTTCGATCATAATGCCTTCTTTGCGGCCGTGATCAGTTTGGCGATCGTAATCCAGATCCCTTTGGCGGTAACGCTGGATAATCTGTTGAGCAGTGCTTTCAGCTTTGGTTTCTAAACTCTGACAATTGGGAAATGGACCCAGGTTCAGTAGAGCATTTTCAATGGATCTAGCTGCATAAAGGCCAGAATTTTTGTGGTTTTCCTCATGCTTAAAGAGGGCGGCTAAGTAGCGATTAAAAACTAGTCGGGCTTCTGGATCAGTGGGGTGATTAGTAGGAATGCGGGGCAGGGTATAGGTAACATCAAGGTTGGTGGTAACGGTGATGATTTGACATTGTTGGGCCGTGGACCACCATTGATACTGCCAGCGCACTAACCATTGAGTGTAACCACGATACCGTTTTCCCTGAAAAATAATCGGGCTACGGCGATTCAGTTCATCGTTTAAATCCCATTTAGTTTTTGGGTAAATGGAGTAGTATTTATACTCGATTTCAACAATTGGTTCTGCCTTTAACCTGGCCGTTCCAAATAGTCCCAAAACTATTATTAATGGGCCAAGCAATGCTGGTTTAACATACATTTTCCTCAGCCTGTCCACCGTTGGTAATGGTTACCTCAATTTAGTAATGGTTGCGCCCTTGGTATCAATGGGCAAACAATGGCTTTCGGCCTCAATGCCGGCATTATGCCAAGTTTCCACTAGGGCGGCAGCGACTTGGGGAGCCCGGACTTCGTCGGCGATCGCCAATAGGGTAGGGCCGGCACCGCTAATCACTAGGTTGTAGGCCCCGGCGGCTAGGGCGGCTTGGTGGAGTTGGTCGTAGGCAGGGATTAAACTCTGGCGATAGGGTTGATGGATTTGATCCTGGAGAGCTAGGGCCAACCAGTCCCCCCGACTTTGGTTAAAAGCCTGTACCAATAGCGCTAGGTGGGAAGCATTAAAAATAGCGGCACTACGGTCATACTGATGGGGAAGAACAGCCCGGGCGGCTTCAGTGGATAGTTCAAAATTGGGAATGGCCAACACTGGCACAAATTGGCTCGGCCAATCTAGGGCAACCAATTGCCAATGGTCACCATTTTTGACGGCCAACTGACAACCCCCCAATAGGGCCGGGGCCACATTGTCGGGATGCCCTTCCATGGCGATCGCCATCTGCAAAATTTCTTCCTCAGTACAAGGATTACTCGCCGCCTGATTGGCCGCCAATAATCCCCCCACAATGGCGGTGGCCGAACTGCCCAAACCCCGTGCCAAAGGAATTTCTAAGTCAATCTCTAGCTTTAGAGGGGGTACGGCCTGCCCAGTTTGTTGATAAAAATAGGCAATGGCTTGGTAGAGTAAATTGTCCTTGTCAGTGCTGATTTTTTCTCCATCCCTGCCCCGGGCTTCGATCAATAAATCAACTTCCGGATCCGTCGGGCTGGTCACCGTCACATGGTTATATAACCCCAGGGCCGCCCCCAAACAATCAAAGCCTGGGCCTATATTGGCGGTGGTGGCGGGCACAGAAACGGTGAAGCTGACCATGGCAAATAGCAGAAAAAATGGGGATTAATGCTCTGGCATTATCAGGCTTGGTCTGGGCCAGAGGCAATAGTGGGCTAACCGGCAGTCCAACCCATCGGCGATCGCCTGGTGACTATGATTAATTTCTGCTGAGCCGAAAATAGTTCATCTAGGCTATGGCTAACTGGTTGGATGGCCATGTGGTAATGGGGTTAATGGGACTAAAATATCCATCTATTCAGCCAATGATGATTTATTAATATTTACTTATATTCATTTGGGGAGTAAAGCTTAGCCAATGGAATCCACTGGGAAAATATCGAACGTAGCAGAAAAAGTTTTTGCCATTGCGGATCAATTTGATCACCAGGGAAAAATTATCCAGATCAAATTCTTTGGCAACGGCAATATTAATGACACTTTTTTGGTGGATTTAGATGGCGAAACCCAGACTAGTTTTGTTTTGCAAAGGATCAATCACGAGGTATTTAAAAATCCTGCGGCGGTGATGGGCAATATGGTTTGGGTGACTAGCCATATTAAGCAAAAATTACAACGGCATCCCCTGGAACGTCCTTGGTTAATGCCAGAAGTGATTTTAACTAAAAATAATCAGGACCATTGGGATTCGGGCACTGGCGAATTTTGGCGGGCCATCAGTTTCATTGCCGGTTCAGAATCCTTTGACACCCTGACCAACCCAGCCCAGGCCAGGGAAGTGGGCACAGCCCTAGGCATTTTCCATCAACTGCTGAGCGATCTTTCCCCTAGTAAATTAGTCGATACCCTGCCAGGATTTCACCACACCCCTGTTTACCTGGAACAGTATCAGCAGGCATTGGCCCAGACCCCAAGGTTAACGGGAGCATTAAGCCAAGAAATTAACCATTGCCAGAGGGTGATTGAAACCTGGATTGACCGCTGTGGCGTGTTGGAAAAAGCTAAAGCCAAAGGGGAATTACCCCTGCGTTTAATGCACGGCGATCCTAAAGTTAATAATATTTTGTTCGATCGCCAATCGGGACAAGCGGTCAGCGTGATTGATTTAGATACCACTAAACCAGGCTTAATCCATTACGATTTGGGTGATTGTTTACGTTCCGGTTGTAACCTGTTGGGGGAAGAAACGGAAAATTGGTCAGCAGTGGAATTTGATCTAGACCTCTGTCGCGCAATTTTGGCGGGTTATTTACCCCAATGTCAACATTTTCTCACCTCTGATGATTACGATTATTTGTTTCCCGCCATTGCCCTCATCAGCTTTGAGTTGGGACTGCGGTTCTTCACCGATTACCTCAACGGCGATCGCTATTTCAAAGTTAAATATCCTGAGCACAATCTAATCAGAGCTTTGGTGCAATTCCAGTTAGCTACCGACATTCAAAGCCAAGAGGATGCCATTGGTCGGATGATCAATGACATTAGGGGCTGAAGCCTTTTTCTGACAACGAGGCGTCCTTGCCACCGCTCAGTTTGCCACGGTTATGGGTAGTGAACTGCGGTTTTGCAAGCTCTTTTGGCTAACCGATAACTGTTAACTGTCTCCCAAATGGCATTGCACAGCGCTGGTGAGTTGTGCCGACCAATGGGCTGCCGTCTCCGCACAGGCCGCCTCCACCATGACTCGAATCAGGGGTTCCGTGCCCGAAGCCCGCACTAAAATTCTTCCTGTGTCGCCCATGGACTCTTCCGCCGTGGCGATCGCCTGTTGCAAAGAGGTGCATTCCTGCCAATGCAAACGACGCTCCCGGTCTAGCACCCTAACGTTACGGAGAATTTGGGGATAGGGTTGGAAACTTTCCGCCAGCAGTTCCCCCAGAGATAAACCAGACTGTTGCACTAGGGCGGTTAAGTGCAGGGCCGCCTGTAGGCCATCCCCGGAATAGCTATGGTGATGACAAATAATATGTCCCGACTGTTCTCCCCCTAGCATGGCCCCGGTTTCCCACATTTGGGCTTGGACGTTTTGGTCCCCCACGGCAGTGCGAATTAACTTACCCCCTAACTTCTCCCAGGCCCGCTCGAAGGCCAAGTTGGCCATGACAGTGCCGACAATTAAGTTATCAGGCAGATGATTGCTTTGCTGGAGGGTTTTACCCCACAAAAAGAGAATGTAATCCCCGTCCACTGGGCGACCTTGGGCATCCACTGCCATCACCCGGTCCGCATCGCCGTCAAAGGCAAAACCTAAGTCCGCCCCAGTTTCCCGCACTGCCTTTTGTAAACGGTGTAAATGGGTGGAGCCACAATCGACGTTAATTTGACTGCCATCGGCCAAATCATGCAGGGCAATAACTTCTGCCCCTAAACTACGAAAAATATGGGGTGCTAAATTCACGGAAGCCCCCCAGGCCAGATCCAGCACCACTTTTAGCCCTTGAAAATCTAAGGGTTGAGGCAAACTACTTAGCAAAAAATCCTGGTAATGCTGAACGCGCTGGGGTTGGCCGTAACTGCGACCCCACTGGCTAGTATTGAGAGCAGAGGTTTGGCTTTGTCCCCGTAGTCCCGCTTCGATCGCCATGGCCAGGGATTTGGGCAATTTCAGTCCCTGGTGATCAAAAAACTTGATGCCATTATCTTCCGGTGGGTTATGGCTGGCGGAAATCATGATGCCCCCGATCGCCGCTGTCTTTCTGGTGAGGTAGGCCACACAGGGAGTAGGACAAAGCCCTAGCTGCCACACCTCCACCCCGGCACTGTTCAAGCCGGCGGCCATGGCGTTGGCGAGCATATCACTGGAAAGGCGAGAATCTTGGCCAATAATCACCGGCCCGGAAACATCAGCGTGGTGCCGCAACACCTGTCCCGCCCAAAAGCCCAAGGATAAAGCCAAAGGCGCTGTCAACAATTCCCCCGCCTTACCCCGGATACCGTCTGTACCAAACAATGGCGATCGGGGCAAGCTGAGGCCGAATTCTCCCATCGTTGAAGGCAAAGGCAAATCTAAACCACGGCTGTGGATGGGGGACGCAACCATCTGAAAATTTTCCTCACACAATTCTTCCTCTCAGGATAACTGCTTCGGGAAATTTCAGATAAATCACGCTCCAGTGGATTGCCTCAGGGGTTGAACGTCCGCTACCCTTAGAACTGTGACGATTTGTAAAAATCCGCCAACTTTTGAAATTCTGATTCCGGCGAAATATGCCCCACACCATTGTTACGGAAACCTGCGAAGGCGTGGCCGATTGTGTAGAAGCCTGCCCCGTAGCCTGCATTCACCCCGGAGACGGGAAAAATACCATTGGCACTGATTGGTACTGGATCGACTTTGCCACTTGCATTGATTGCGGCATTTGTCTCCAGGTCTGTCCAGTGGAGGGGGCCATCCTGCCAGAGGAAAGGCCAGATTTACAAAAAAGTCCTGCCTAGGGTTGGGAGAAAGCCAACTGCCCTGGGCTAGCTTAAATACGACTAGTTGACTGATATTCACTGAATTCCCCGGCCTGGGTCGATCAAACTTTTCTAACCTTTACCTATGTCTGACCTCCTCATTGTTAAGGATGTGTTTGCTGGCTATGTGGCCGATGTGCCCATTTTGCAGGGCATTAATTTCTCCATTGCGCCGGGGGAGTTGGTCACAGTCATTGGTCCCAATGGAGCGGGAAAATCCACCCTAGCCAAAACCATTTTTGGTTTACTGACCCCCAGCCAGGGGGAGATTATTTTTAAGGGTAAAAACATTGCTGGCCTTGGTTCTGACCAAATTGTGCGCCGGGGTATGTGCTATGTGCCTCAGGTTTGTAACGTGTTTGGCAGCCTAACGGTGGCAGAAAATTTAGATATGGGGGCTTTTCTCCACCAGGGCCCCACCCAAACCCTCAAGGACCGCATTTACACCATGTTTCCTAAATTGGCCCAACGCCGTAACCAGAGGGCTGGGACTTTATCAGGCGGGGAACGGCAAATGTTGGCCATGGGTCGGGCTTTAATGTTAGACCCGGATTTGTTGTTGCTGGATGAACCGTCGGCGGCTCTGTCACCCATTTTGGTTAAGGATGTGTTTGCCCAAATTAAGGCGATTAATTCCACTGGTAAGGCGATTATTTTGGTGGAGCAAAATGCCAAACAGGCTTTGATGATGGCTGATCGGGGTTACGTGCTGGAAAATGGCCAGGATAAGTTGGAGGGGTCGGGGCAAAGTCTACTGAATGATCCTTTGGTGGGAGAACTTTATTTGGGAGCGGCCTACCACGCTTAAATTTTTCCAGGATTAGACCGTTTCTGTGGCTAAATAATCGCTAACCGCCCGGTATCTGCAATCCTTCAATGATGTTTTCCCATCTGTGAACAATGACGTTTTTTCCTTACCCATTACCCAGATCGTTTCAGTCCTGACCGATAATCGCCATTATTAATTGCCAACTACTTTGCGTATTCTTTCCGCCACCAATGTTTTACAAACCCCTACGGCGATCGCCCTGGGAAACTTTGATGGGGTCCATCGGGGCCATGGTGCGGTGTTGCGTCAGGTGATGGATTTTGCCCAGGGACTGGAACATCCCCTACATTCGGCGGTGGTTAGTTTTAATCCCCATCCCCGCAGTTTTTTCAGTGGGCGCACCCAACCTTTATTAACCCCCTTGCCGGAGAAGGTGGAGCAATTGACGGCGATCGGCATGGAACAGTTGGTGTTGTTACCCTTTACGGAAAACTTAGCCAACCTTAGCCCCAGGCAATTTGTCCAATCCATCCTAGTGGAGCAGTTGCAAGCCAAATTTATCAGTGTCGGCCAGGATTTTTGCTTTGGTCATCAAAGGCGGGGCAATGTGGAGGATTTACAAAATCTGGGGCAAGAATTTGGCATCACCGTGGCGATCGCCCAGTTGGAACAAACGGATACGGAAAGGATTAGTAGTTCGCGCATTCGCCGCGCCCTCAAGGAAGGCAAGTTAGCCATGGCCAATCAGTTATTGGGAAGGCCCTATGCCCTGCGGGGGACAGTGGTGCAGGGACAGCAATTGGGTCGTAAATTGGGCTTTCCCACCGCTAATCTTTGTTTACCGGAAGATAAGCTCTGGCCCAAGTATGGAGTTTATGCGGGTTGGGTCAACTTAGATGCCTTGGCTGTGCCCATACCAGCGGTAATTAACCTTGGCGATCGCCCTACGGTCAACGGGCAGGAACCTTCAGCGGAAGTGCATCTCCTGCAATGGTCGGGGGATTTATATGGCCAAGGCCTGGAGGTGGCTTTGACCCACTATCTCCGGGCCGAAACAAAATTTGCTGGCTTGGACCAGCTAAAAAATCAGATCAGTCAGGATTGTCGCCAGGCAGAAAAATTACTTAATCTGGATGGGGCTATGCCCTAACGGCCCTAATCTAGGCAAGGGGATCGGCACTGGGGGGAGTCGGAGGCGCGGAAAGTAAATTCCTCAGACCCAAAGCGCCAAAGGCGGCAAAACCGATGGAGAGCATTAAACTGCTCAGCCCTACCCGTAAACCTTGTTTGAGGGCTTGATTAGAGGCTTGGCTTTCCACTTTTTGCCGTTGCTCCGCCACCTGGGTTTCCAAATTAGTTTTAATTTCTTCCATCTTTGCCTTCAGGGCGGCCGGGTCTTTGGACATTTCCTGGAGACCTTTGAGTTCGTTCACCTGGCGCTCAATATTAGCCAACTGCTCTTGGTTTAAGGGATTCCCATTCGCCTGACCGGCGGCTAACAGTTGCTCCCCTTCTTTGATTTGTTGTTCCAATGCTTCTGGATTTTGAGACAGGGCATCAAATTGCCTGAGGGCCCCTTCCACCTGTTGTTGCCCCTGGCCGATCTGGGTTTCTAGTTGGGCCAACTCCGCTGTCTTAATTTGGTTCACATTGGTCAAATGTATGGGGATTAACAATAAAAAGACTAATCCCAAGGCGATCGCCAAAATATAAACCGGCATCCGTAAATCAAAACCACCTTTGGGGGAAGCCGTAGCGGTTTTAGCCATGGTATCCACCAAGTAACCAAGGGAAATCAACCCCATACCCAACATGGGCACTATGCCCCGGTCGACAATGCCCGTTATCGTTGTCAACTGCCACTGGGGATCAGCCATTTGCAGAGGGAAAATGAGGCTCACAAAATCCAGCAGGGCAATGAGGACGAAAATAACGCCGAACAACTTCAACGTCAGGGCGGTAAAGGCAGGGATATTCATAGATTCCAGAGAGCAACGCAATATACTATACGCCATCTTAGCTAAGCACTTTCCTAGCGCGGGGGGCAATGGTAGCGTTGGTGCCACCTCCCATTGGCGGTTCAAACAAGATCCAAGATCAAAGTTAGATGGTCTAGATTAGATTAGGCGAATTAAGCCAACGTCCACCAAATTATTTTCCATTTTGCCATTGCCCATGAGTCTCCCCGCACCGGAAACCCCCCTCTATAACCATCCCCTGCCCCAACTAGAACGCTGGCTCATGGCCCTGGGGTGTCAGCAAGACCGTGGCGATCGCCATTGTTGGATGCTTAAGCAAGGGGATTGGGATGCGGAACTGAGTTTGGACACGGAGGAATTAGTCATCTGCTACTTCCCCCAGCAACCCCAGCGCCAAGTGGTGCGGAGCTTTAAATACTCCCTCAGCCGGCAAGATGTGGAAGCCGCGGTACTGGAAGGGCCTTAGGTTTTACCACGGGGAGATATGCTTCACCCCCATCCCTCCAGCACAAACAGCAAAAAGCAGTAACAACCCCCAGGAAATTGTCACTGCTTCAACCAAAAACATCGTTTCGGGAATCCTGGCGATCGCCAGTTATGGTTAGTGGGTTGGGGTTACTGTCCCCTAGTCGTCATAGATACGGCACTCGGCGGCGTCGGGGTTTTCGTCACAGAATTTTTCTAGGGGGGTTTGGGCAGGATGTTGTTGACGTTGGTGGGCGGCTTCCGCTTCTAGCTCTTCCACCGCGTCCCAGGCTGCAGCGCACTCCGCCGGAGAAGCTTCATCGGCACCGCAAACTTGTCTAGCGTTGGCTAGCTCCTGTTCGATTTTTTCTTGAATATTGCTCATAAAGTTTAACCGCCTACGATTATCTACAGAGAGTAAGGCTCATTCATGTTAGCGAATTTGGTTGGCTTTGGGTAGAAGAAACCACAACGGTAATATGCGGTTTTCCTCACTTTGCCAACCCTAAATTACCCCATCGGGGCCTGGGGGGCCACCGCCGGGGATAGTATTAAGAATTGTGAAAATAATCACAACAGTTTCCTAGGGGAAAGCATTGGGTCAACTAAACCAATCCCCAAGTTAAATTAAGTTTAATTTCGCTCATAGGTCAACCACCACCATGGACAAGCCACGTATCCTTTCTGGAGTTCAGCCCACAGGGAATCTGCACCTAGGCAACTATCTGGGAGCTATCCGTAGCTGGGTCGAACAACAGCAACATTACGATAACTTTTTTTGTGTGGTGGACCTCCATGCCATCACGGTGCCCCATAACCCCCAAACCTTAGCCCAGGATACCCTCACCATTGCGGCGTTGTACCTCGCCTGTGGCATTGATTTGCAGTATTCGACTATTTTTGTCCAGTCCCATGTGTCGGCCCACAGTGAATTGGCCTGGTTGCTCAACTGTGTCACTCCCCTCAATTGGCTAGAACGCATGATTCAGTTTAAAGAAAAAGCCATTAAACAGGGGGAAAACGTCAGCGTGGGGCTACTGGACTATCCCGTACTTATGGCGGCGGATATTTTGCTCTATGACGCCGATAAGGTGCCTGTGGGGGAAGACCAAAAGCAACATTTGGAACTGACTCGAGACATTGTGATTCGCATTAACGACAAGTTTGGCCGGGAAGATGCGCCGGTGTTGAAGTTACCGGAACCCTTAATTCGCAAGGAGGGAGCTAGGGTAATGAGCTTGGCCGATGGCACAAAAAAATGTCTAAATCCGATGAGTCGGAACTGAGTCGCATTAATTTGTTGGATCCGCCGGAGGTGATCCAAAAGAAAATTAAAAAATGTAAAACCGATCCCCAACGGGGTTTATGGTTTGATGATCCGGATCGTCCGGAATGTCACAACTTACTGACTTTGTACACTCTGTTGAGTAACCAAACTAAGGAAGCGGTGGCGAAGGAATGTGCCGAGATGGGTTGGGGTCAATTCAAGCCCCTACTGACCGAAACGGCGATCGCCGCCCTCGAACCAATTCAAGCAAAATATGGGGAAATTTTGGCTGATCGGGGGGAATTGGACCGCATCATCCAAGCTGGTAACGCCAAAGCCAGTCATACGGCCCACCAAACCTTGACTAGGGTGCGGGAAGCCCTGGGATTTTTACCAGATCCCCACCAGCCCCAATAATTTGGGAAAACAGGAGCCGTGTTAGGATGAAGTTTGGGATGCGCCTCCACGGCCGAACATTTCCTGTGCAAACTTCCCGTAGCACGACGACCGCAACCGGACTCAGAAGTGGTCTGTAAACTATATTTCACGAGGAACAAACAATGGCAAAACGTCGTAATTTAAAGAAGGAAAAAGCTGAACGTAATCGTGCTTATGCCCGTCAGTTTCGCTCCGCCAGTCGCACCCAAAACCGCCGCTATTCCGGTGGTCAAAGGCAACAAAGTGACTCCAATGGCTCCAGCAATAACGGTGCCGCCAGCGACGTTTAACCTATTTTTAGCGCCCCTAATGGTGGCTAAAACTCTGCATAAAAAAACGGCGATCGGTGGGTTTCGGCCCGCCGTTTGTTGTCTGTAGATTGGGCAGGTCAAGCCTGATTGGGGAGCGATTTGTTTTCCCTAAGGCGAAGTTTTCGTCCTCAACCATTACTTTCGATTTCGGCGAACATTTATTTTTTGGCCATGGCTGAGTTAGACCGACAGGGGGTAATTCAATGGCTAAGGTGCAACGTTTCTCCCCAACGGTTAGACCACATTTTGGGGGTTGAAAAAACTGCGGTGCAATGGGCTCCCCTCCATGGAGTTGACCCAATCAAGGCTGGACAAGCGGGACTACTGCACGATTTAGCTAAGTTTTTCCCGCCGGCCAAATTGTTGGCGATCGCCGAGGAGCATCGGTTACCCCTCGATCCAATTTTGCAAGCCAGTCCCCATCTCATCCATGCCGATGTCAGTGCGGTTATTGCCTCCGAGGAATTTGGCGTTGATGACCCAGATGTTTTGACTGCCATTCGTTGTCATACTTTGGGGGCGGTGCCCATGGACCCTTTGGCTTGCCTGATTTTTGTGGCTGATGCCCTGGAGCCCACTAGGGGCAATAGCTTGGAGCTAGAAAAACTCCGTCAAGTGGCCCAGCACAATCTTTATCAAGCAGTGCGTCTTACCTGTGAGCAAACCCTGACCTATTTGATCAAACATCACAAAGTTATCCATCCCCGGGTGATTTTGACCCGCAATTGGGCTTTACAAATGGCAAAGTAAGCACAACATTGCCAGTGGTTCTGGCTACACTAGAAAAATATTCCTTTACCCACCCATCGTTCCTTTGGAGTTGACAAAATCCTACATGACTGAAATTTCCCGCTTCGATGCATCCCCCCCCACTTTGACCGTTAATCCCACCGTTCCCGTCGATGCCCCCGCCACCGAACATTTGGTGTGGACCATTGCCCAAGCCGCCGAAGAACGCAAAGCCGGGGATTTAGTCATTCTTAAGGTTACGG
>NZ_JADEWJ010000090.1:0-13299 GCF_015207725.1 Synechocystis sp. LEGE 06083 | reverse complement strand
GCCCTAGCCATCTTGCCCCGCCCCGACGGCCAGCCCTTGCCCTACGGTGGCCAAGT
Organism: Synechocystis sp. LEGE 06083; assembly: GCF_015207725.1. Lineage (NCBI taxonomy): Bacteria > Bacillati > Cyanobacteriota > Cyanophyceae > Synechococcales > Merismopediaceae > Synechocystis > Synechocystis sp. LEGE 06083. The sequence goes on along the minus strand of NZ_JADEWJ010000090.1, from coordinate 13,243 downwards.
CTTACCCAACGCTCCCGATTTACCTTCCCTGCCACCGGGCTCCAATCCCATTAGTTTCAGACCGCCCCGACCCCGCTCTGTGCCACCCCGCTCCACCAATTTGCTGGACACCATTCCCCAGGTGGCGGAAGTGCGGAGGTTTTATCAACAGCAGTGGCAACCGGCGGAGGATCAAACCCAAACCTTGGAATATCGTCTGCAAATTGAACCCAATGGCACGGTGAAAAGAACTGTGCCCCTAGGCCGGGCCGCTAGCATTTACATGGCCCGCTTACCCCAACCTGCGCCGGGGGAACCGTTGGTGTCTCCCCTGGCCGATGACAGAGTGGAAACCATCCGCCTAGTCCTAACTCCCCTGGGGGATGTGAAGGCTTTTCTGGAAGATCAACCCAAATAGTCCCCAGCATTAAGCAAAAAAAAGCCCGCTGGTTTTTCCGTCGGGCCTTGTTTAATTGGTTTTGAAAATGTTTTCAAGATTCCACTCCCAAGTTTGAAGGAGAGTAGATAAAAGCCCCCAGTATTGCCGGAACTAGGTCGATTGGGGGGGCAAACTAAAGCTCTTAGTTTCCAGAGTTTGAAGGCTGATGCCTAAGCTAGGGCCGCTACTTTGGGCCAGCGTCCCACCGTTTGGCCAATCACGGCCAATTGTTGCATGGTTTCATCAAAGCGGTCGGGGGTGAGGGATTGGGGCCCGTCGGACATGGCTTTGGCTGGGTTGGGATGCACTTCAATCATCAAGGAATCGGTGCCCGCGGCGATCGCCGCCATGGCCATGGAAGGCACATACTCAGACTTACCAGTACCGTGGCTGGGGTCGATCATAATGGGCAGGTGGGTGAGGGAGCGCAGCACAGGCAACACCGACAAATCGAGGCAATTGCGGGTGTAATGGCCATCAAAGGTACGAATGCCCCGCTCACAGAGAATCACGTTGGGGTTGCCCGCCGCCAGAATGTATTCCGCCGCCATTAACCACTCATCAATGGTGGCCGCCATGCCCCGCTTTAACAGCACCGGCTTATCCTGGGCCCCCACCTTCTTCAGCATGGAGAAATTCTGCATATTGCGGGCTCCCACTTGGATCACATCCGCCACTTCCGCGATGATTTCTAAATCCGCCGCATCCATGACCTCGGTGATGATGCCCAAACCAGTGGCTTCCTTCGCCGCCGCCAACAGACCCAAAGCACTTTCGCCATGGCCTTGGAAAGCGTAGGGAGAAGTGCGGGGTTTGAACGCGCCGCCCCGTAAGAACTGGGCCCCGGCTGCTTTAACTCGACGGGCCGTTTCCACAATCATAGTTTCATTTTCCACGGAACAGGGCCCGGCCACCACCGCCACAGGATGGTTCTTGCCGATCGCCACGGGGCCAGCGGGGGTAGAAACAATCACTTCGCTGTATTCCCCATGGCGAAAAGTCAGGCTAGCCCGTTTAAAAGGTTGTTCCACCCGCAACACATCCTCAATCCAGGGGCTAACTTCTTGGATTTGCAGGGGATCAAGTCCGGCGGTTTCCCCCACCAATCCCATCACTACTTTATGTTTGCCGACGATTTTTTCGGGGGTCAGGCCCCGTTCAGTAAACTCCTTACCAATGCGCTCAATTTCTATATCTGGGGTGCCGACTTTCATGACGACGATCATGATAACTTCCTCTTTCGATAGGGTGGAACAGGGGGAAATTTTTTAGCTACAAGCTTAATAACAAATGCGGACTCGCAAAGCCGAACTAATGGTAATTTTAACGAAATTATTTTGACCAGCAGGATTGGGCAACCATTATTGACCAATCGTTAACTTTGTTAACAAAAATTCACAAATCTTGAACATTGCCCAAAGCTATTTAACGATCGCCGTTGTCCGGGGCCGTTTGTTGGGCATTGCGCCAGACAGCGATGGTGCGACCCAGGTTGAGGCGAAATTCTGGCCAACCCCACAAACTACCTGGTTCATCTTCCCAGGAGGTGGAAAAAATGCCATAGCTTAGACCCACCACCCCCAGACCAAAAAACAGCAGGCTCACCGCAAACACCACATAGGTGGGAATTTCAAACCAGTCCCGGCTCACAACGAGGTAAAAAAGCACAAAGGACAACATGCCCAAACCGGTGGGAATGCCGGAAAACAAGGCCATGCGCTTGACCATCCGCTGGCTCACCACGGCGGGAATGCCACTGTCCGCTGAGCGGCGGGATTTTTTTTCTTTGGCACTGCTGGTTTTACTGCTGGGGGCCGCCACTGAGGGGGGCTTTTTTTCGACCTTTTTCTTTTTGGATTTCCGTTCAAAAGGAAGGCGGTCTCGGTTGGTGGGGTCAGCCATGGGAAAAATGCAAAAACTTAACGACGGATACCGAGGCGTTTGATCAGGGCTTGGTATCGTTCCGGCTCCCGGGCGTTGATGAAACTCAATAGACGCTTACGACGACCAATCATTTTGAGCAGGCCCCGACGGGAGGCGTGGTCTTTGGGGTTAGCTTTGAGGTGCCCTGTGAGCTGGGTAATTCTTTCTGTCAAGAAGGCCACTTGCAGATCAGCGGACCCAGTATCAGTCTCGTGGGCTTGATACTCGGTCATCAATTCTTGTTTACGGACTTGGGTTAAGGACATATTCTCTGTGAAAAAAACCTGAGCGGTAAAATACTAGGCGATAAATTTCGTTGCAATCTCTTACTATATCACGTTTGCCGGAGGTCCCCTTCCCCGGACCAAGGGGGGCAGTTAATTGGTAAGGAAGGGCGTGGTTGGGTAGATTATTCCAGATTCAAAACAGATAGCTGTGGGCCAAACTGAGCAGAAAAGTTAATTGCCCCGCCAGAAGGAGGAGGTAGATGACAATGCGCCGCTGGAAGACAGACAACAATAGCCCAATGCTTTTGACGTCGATCATAGGGCCAAAGACCAAAAATGCCAGCAAGGAGCTACCGGTGAAGGTGGAGACAAAGGAAAGGGCAAAAAATGAGTCCACTGTGGAGCAGACCGATACCACCACCGACAACAGCATCATGGCCAGAATGGAGCTAATGGTGCCCTGCCCCAACAATAAAATCCATTCCCTCGGAATAAAAACTTGGATAACGGCGGCGATTAAACTGCCCAAAATTAGCATGCCACCCAATTCCCGCAGTTCCTGCACAATATTGTCGGTGAACATTTCCCAACGGCTGGGGGTAATGGGGGGTAAGAGGGTTTCCACCGCTTGCTCATCTAGTTTCAGCAGTTGACCGCTGTTGCCACTACCCAAAATAAAGGTGCCCGATTGCAAAAGGGGGGACTCACAGGCGATCGCCGGGGGAGATTCCTCGGGACGATTGAGGTAGGCCAATCTGCGACCCAGGGCAGGCTTGAGCAGGGGCACTGCATCCAACTGACGACTAAACACCCAACTAATGATCACAGTGATGATTAAAGAACAGACAATGCGGGCCACTACCATGCCCGGTTGGTCCCGGAAGGCCACCCAGGTGGACCAAATCACAATGGGATTAATGGTAGGAGCGGCCAACAAAAAGGCCACCGCCACCGAGGGGGGTAGACCCTGCATCAAAAATCTTCTGGCCACGGGCACATTGCCGCACTCACACACCGGAAACATAAACCCCACCAGGCTACCGGCGATCGCCCCCAGGAAGGGATTACGGGGGATGTAGGCAATTAACTTTTTTTCATCGCTGAATACTAACAGAGCACTGGAGAGCACCACCCCAAAGGTGAGGAAGGGAATGGCCTCCACCAGTAAGCTCAAAAAAATAGTAAAGGCTTCGTGCAATTGGGTCATGATTCAATCAAAGCCAGGCAGACTTAGCCCAGGGGACAAAAAAATTCCTGAAGCTCAGGGTGAGAGGAGCAAAAAATGATAATACCAAACTGCGATCTTTCTAGGGTTGAGTCGGGGGAGGCGTACTCTCTGTCCCCCCGCCCTGGTTATTGGGTTCCGTCGGTGCCAAAGGATTCTGGGGTGGAGGCAACTGGGGATTTTCCACCTGTAGTTTAATGGCCGCCAGCAATTGTTTTAGCCCCTCTTCCTCCGGATAAATTTTTGTCAACTTCTCCATTGGGGCGATCGCCCCCGCCAAATCCCCCATCTGCAAACGTGCTTCCACTAGACCTTGCAAGGCGTTGGGGTTATCCGGTTCCCGTTGCAACACCTTTTCATAGCCTTCGGCGATCGCCTTTAACTGCTCTATTTCCGCCGCCGTTGGTTGTGTTCCCTGGGATGGGGCTTCCGTTTGGTTTTGGTTAGCATTGCCCCTCAACATAGTCAGCATCGGCACCGTCATCATGCCCAGAAAAGCCAACCCCGAGGCAATGATGAACGTCTTTTGTAAAATCTTTTTGGTGGAAGCCATAGAAAAGGGGGAATGCCCAATAACAACAAAATCAAACTTTAAGGTTATACAACCTAGCCATAGTAGGGGGTTTCTTTGACCATTAACCGAGAAAATTAGGCGGGGGGTAGGGGATAGTAGAAGAAATAACCATACACTCCCCAGGCAAAGGCCGAGCCGCAGATTAGGGCTAATAGTAACAAGCTTTGCCCCTGGCCCATGCCCAGATTCCGCAACTCAATCCGACCGAGAATGGCCGCCGCCAGCAGCAACAAAAATGAAGTGAAATAGTTAAACCACCGCAGGGCCACCACAAACACAAAACACCAAAACACCATGGACACCATCGACCGCAGTTCCGATTTGGCCCAATTACCTACCACATAGGTCATTAAGGTAATGGGGGTAGTCAAAGCTAAAGTGGTCAACGTGATAATAAACAGAGTGAAAATATGGATTAAAGCCAGAACCGTCCTCTGATCAATATCGACCCGCAGGCCCTTGAGATGTTCATGGAACATAATGCTCCAGGGCACACTGGCCTCAGCCAATCTCCAGCCAAAGGCAACATAGGTAATAATTACCAAGGCAATGGACAAAAAAGGAATAGATTTGAGCCAGGGCATGGGCAGTTTTCCCCCCAGGGCTAAGGACTAGCGTGATCAAAACAGCCAAAAAAGAGAAAACGAAGAAGGCATGGTCGGCCAAAGGAACCCACCGCCATCTTCGTTAATCTTCGTCCCAAAACCAATCAGGACATGAACTGAATGATGTAATCAAAATAGGGAGCTGTCTCATTGGCATCCTCTGCACTCAACAGTCCCAAAGCTGCATCTTTCAGTACGTTCACCGCATCCACCATGCCCGGCACCGGCACATCTAAGGAGTTGTACATCTCCTTAACACCGATTAAACCAGTGGTTTCAATGGGTTCTTTGTTGCCCGCTAAAACGCCATAGGTAACTAGGCGCAAATACCAACCGTAATCCCGCAAGCACTGATTGTATTGCCGTTGACCGTAGGCATTACCCCCCGGGGCTCGGTATTCAGGATGCTTTTTAAACAGTTGTTTTTGGGCTTGATCAACTATCTTTTTTTCATTTTCGGCCAAGGTTTCCGCAATGCGAATACGCTGGGCACCGGTGGTTAAAAATGCCTGGATCCCTTTGAGTTCACCGCTAGTGGGGTAGCGGAGTTGATCGTCGGCTTGCAAAATAACTTGACTAACTACACTCATGATATCAACAAGAATTTCATATCATACTGTAGTTTAGCCTGAGTTGCCCCATACCGCCCCAGGCTAAATACCCTCCTCCCGAGGCGGTAGATTTTTTGACCAGCTACTTGCCTAGACGGCCACTGCTTGGGGGCTAGAAGCAAAGGCCGCTTTCAACACATCCACTTTATCGGTGTATTCCCAGGGTAAATCTAGGTCATTGCGGCCAAAATGGCCATAGGCGGCCACATCTTGATAGAACCGCCCCCCCCGTTCAGCGGGCAAATTCCTTAAATTAAGGGATTGGATGATACCAGCCGGGCGCAGTTCAAAGTTTGCCAACACCACTTCCAGCAGTTTTTCTTCGTCCACCTTGCCGGTGCCAAAGGTATCAATTAAAACGCTGACGGGGCGGGCAACCCCAATGGCGTAGCTGACCTGTACTTCGCATTTATCCGCTAAACCAGCGGCCACAATGTTTTTGGCCACATAGCGGGCGGCATAGGCTGCAGAACGGTCTACTTTGGTGGGGTCCTTACCAGAAAAGGCACCGCCGCCATGGCGGGAATAACCACCGTAGGTGTCCACGATGATTTTTCTTCCCGTTAACCCCGCATCCCCCTGGGGACCTCCCACAACAAATTTGCCGGTGGGATTGACAATGAAGCGGGTTTTATCGGTAGGTTTGAGGGCAATGTCGCTGAAGCAATGGCCCACCACCACGTCCCAAAGATCGGCCTTAATTTTGGCCTGCACTGCATCGTTATCGGTGATATCGCCAATGTGCTCGTCGTGCTGGGTGGAAATGAGAATGGTGTCAATGGCTACGGGCAAGCCATCTTCGTACAGGATGGAAACTTGGGTTTTACCGTCGGGGCGCAGATAGCCCAATTGGCCGGACTTACGCACTTCCGATAAGCGCAGGGCAATGCGGTGAGCCAAGCTGATGGGCAGGGGCATTAATTCTGGGGTTTCGTTACAGGCATAGCCAAACATTAGGCCTTGATCGCCGGCACCGATTTTGTCTAGCTCATCATCGCTGAGGGCGTGGCGTTGTTCCTGGGCGGCGGTTACCCCCTGGGAAATGTCGGGGGACTGTTCGTCGATCGCCAGCATGACAGCACAACTGTTGTGGGAAAAGCCGTTGTCGGCATTGGTGTAGCCAATTTCAGCAATTTTCTGGCGGATTAATTCGACAAAATTGATGTGGGCTTGGGAAGTAATTTCCCCCGTCACTAGGGTTAAGCCGGTGTTGACTACGGTTTCCGCCGCTACTCGACTGTTGGGGTCTAAGGTTAATAGGGCATCAAGAATGGTATCGGAAATCTGGTCACACACCTTATCGGGATGGCCTTCTGTCACCGACTCGGAAGTAAATAAATAGCGCTTAGACAAAGTCTTCAGTCCTCGTACACGATAAAGGCTATTGGGCAAACAAGACCTTCAACAAAGCTTGTTAAGTTAAATTAACATTTCATCATACAGGTTCTCTCCCCCGGTAAGAAAACGGCGATCGCCAAAATTTGTTCCCCAGGCTACCAAGGGCTGGTTTGCTCGAAAGCTCGAAAATTATAATTAACTTCCCCTCGCTCCCCTGCGGACAGAGGGCAATGACGATGACTTACCCTCCTTGGAGAGGAGCATTGGCTAGCAATGTCACTTTTTAAACGGGTTGCAGAACGTCCTGGGATTGTTGGGCTTTGAGGGCTTTTTCTAACAGTTCCGGCCCAGCTGACGCTAATAGACGGGAATCGCTCAGGGTACGGCGCCAAAATTTAGCCCTGGGTTGACCATTAAATAAGCTCAATAAATGCCTGGTAATTTGATTAAGGCGATCGCCATGGCGTAAACGCTCTTCCACATAGGGCAACATACGCTCAATAATTTCTGCTCGGCTGGGGATTAAATTTGTTTTTTGGTAAATATCCCGGTCTACCGTGGCAAAAAGGTAGGGATTTTCGTAGGCGGCCCTCCCCACCATTACCGCATCTACATGGTGGAGATGGGCGTTGATCTGCTCCATTTGGGTAATGCCACCGTTAATTTCGATCGCCAATTCAGGGCAGTCTTTTTTCAACTGATAGACATCTTGGTAGCGTAACGGCGGAATGGTGCGGTTTTCCTTGGGACTGAGACCCTGGAGCCAAGCTTTACGGGCGTGGACAGTGAATCTTTGGCAACCAGCTTGGGCCACAACGGTCACAAATTTGACTAGGTCTTCATAACTATCCTGATCATCAATGCCGATGCGATGTTTGACGGTAACGGGAATGGCCACAGCCCTTTGCATTGCTGCCACACATTGGGCGACCAACTCCGGCTGAGCCATGAGGCAAGCCCCAAAATTGCCGCTCTGCACCCGATCACTGGGACAACCCACATTTAAGTTAATTTCGTCATAGCCCCAATCCTGACCAATGCGGGCACATTCCGCCAACAGTTGCGGGTTATCCCCCCCCAATTGCAGGGCCACCGGTTTTTCCTCCGGGCTAAAGTCCAACAATTTGGGGCGATCGCCGTGGAGGATCGCTTGGGCGGTGATCATTTCTGTGTACAGCAGGGTATGCCTGGTTAACTGCCGCAGGAAATAACGAAAATGGCGATCGGTGTGGTCCATCATCGGCGCCACACTGAGGGGGTTAACAGCACCATCGGAAAAAACTTTGGTCATCAGGGCAATATTTAGGTTAAGTCAGTCTTTAGGGCAATTTCATCCGTCAGGGCGGGCAGATCCAGAGTGGCATAAATTTCCGCCAAAGGAATGGCCAAGTTCAGGGCTTCAATGTCGGCGATCGCCTCTAGGCCTTCATAGGACTTCAGTAACCAAAAATTCTGGGGAGTCCGCTGGAAACACTCCACCAAATACTGCTGGGTATTAACCAAAATATAGGCCTGCAAACTGGGCAAGGTGCGGTAATCCTGGAACTTTTTGCCCCGGTCAAAGCCTTCGGTGGATTCCGACAGAACCTCAACAATTACCCTGGGATATTGAACTATAGAGGAATTGGTATCATCATTATCTTCGCAAGCAACCACAACATCGGGATAATAGTAACGTCTCTGATTTAAGAGCATCACCCTGATATCCGCCATAAACACCTGACAATTATTCCCCATCAGGCGGGAGCGCAAAGCCAGAGCTAAATTGAGAGAAATTATGTTGTGGGCCTTGGTTGACCCGGCCATGGCATAAATCTGGCCATTGATGTATTCATGCTTAACATCACTGCGACCTTCAAACTCTAGGTAATCGTCGGGGGAAAAGTATCCATTGGAGGAGAGAGCAACCATCTGCCTTGCCAAATTTGTCTAAATTGATTGTCTCCATTTTATTGCCCCACTCCCTTTCGTTAAATATCTTTACGATCGCCTTTGGTCAGCCAAGGAAAGCTAAAATACTGGCCGGATAACCCCATTTACCGTTTCCCGAGGGGGGAGTACCCTAAGGGAGAGCGAATAGATTGCGGGCCGAAAATCCGAAAGAATCGGTAAAATGGCAAAGTCAGCATTTTCGCTTGTAAACCCAACATTACCTACAAACTTCAACAAAAAACACCTGTGGCCGATAAAAGAAGACCCCAACGCGACCTACCTCAAATTAACGAAAGAATACGTTTCCCAGAAATACGAGTCATTGACAGTGACGGTGCCCAATTGGGGATTATTACCCCCAACGAGGCCATGGAAATCGCCGACGAGCGGGGGCTCGACCTTGTGTTAGTGAGTGAGACCGCCGATCCGCCGGTGTGCCGCATCATGGACTATGGCAAATATAAATTTGAGCAGGAGAAAAAAGCCAGGGAAGCCAAGAAAAAACAACATACCGCCGACGTTAAGGAAGTAAAAATGCGGTACAAAATTGATGAGCACGATTATCAAGTGCGCATTAATCAGGCCAAGCGCTTCCTCAAAGCTGGCGATAAAGTGAAAGCAACGGTGAACTTCCGGGGCCGGGAAATTCAGCATGCCCACCTAGCTAAGGAATTACTAGACCGCATGGCAACGGATCTGGCCACCGAGGCGGACATCCAACAGGCTCCCAAACGGGAAGGACGCAATATGATGATGTTCCTTTCCCCCAAAAAAGTCTAGCCCTACGGCAACGGTGTATCCAAACCGTTAACCGTTAGATAGTTTAAATATTTTTTGCATCCCCTGGGACCATCTGAGGGGATTTTTTGCATGGCTGTTACAGTACCAATCTTGCCAGAGGACGGCACAAGTTTTCGGCCCCTGTCCTAGAATAGGTAAGTCAGCAGAGCCCCACTGGTGGAGGAAAAGGTCTTGGACGAACTGCGCTCAGCGTTGGAGTTGGCGACGGAGGATGAACTGACCCAACTAACTCAAATTCTTTTTTGTCGAAAGTTTAATCCTTTGGATTATCTGCAAACCCCTCTGCCGTTGGAGGTACAAAGCTTGGGTCGTCCGTTGTGGGAAAGTTCCCTGGAGGAAAGATTCCGTTACTTGGCCGCCGATGGTCTGACGGTTTTGCGGGGCAAGGCCAAACAATTTAGCTATCGAGATACCCTAATTCGGGTTTGTCAATTTCTCAAGGTGCCCTACGCCCAACAGATGACTACTTTGGATTTGGAGACGGATATCTTTCTCCACTTGGTTAACCAGGCTTGGCAAAAGTTGCCCCCGGCGGAACAAAATAATTTAACCCGCAAAATTCAACGGTCCTTGATTAATTCTCCCCTCCCGGAACCTCTGCCGCTGCAAATTCAACATAATCCTGTTAATGTCATCCTCAAAGGAGGTGGGGCGATCGCCGTTAGTTCGGTGCTGCGGCCTCTGCTGTTGGGACGCATTTTACAGCAGGTGACGGTACACATAGCCCAATATCAGGTGGCTAAATCAATGTTGGTGAAGGGAGGATTGAATGCGGCGGGTCAGTTGCAAAGTCAGTTGGCTCTCCAAACTGCCAAACAGGGGGTGCTGATGGGAACGGCTCGCTACGGGGCAGTGCGGACAATTTTTTCGGTGTTGGGGCCGGCCCTGTGGGGATTATTCCTAGCAGATCTGGGTTGGCGGGCGATCGCCACCAACTATGGGCGCATTATTCCGGTTATTTTTACCTTGGCCCAAATTCGCTTAACCAGGGAAACCTGTTGGCAACTGGCCTAGGTTGAGGCGAGCAAATTAGAATGCCCTAGGAACGGCGGCGGGCCTTGGATTGGCCTGGGCGGGTTTGTTTTTTGCGCCCCAGTCTTTTTTTAAGCCAACTGCTTCCCCAGTCACTGAGGCTATGGGCCATGGCCCCTGCTTCCAAGCCCAGGAAAATGATTACCAATTCTCCGCGGTGATTTTGCACCCATTGCCCCAGGGATAACCAGTCAACGCCCTGTAGCCTCCCTAAATTGAGCTTTTGTAACAGTACCAATACTATCCCCATCCCCAGGGCCGCTAACAATAACCAACAACTTAGGTACAACAATCGCAACATAGTACCGATTAAAAAGCCGTGGGAAAGGGGCGATCGATGAGGAATAAAGCGGCGGTAGGGGAGCCAGATCCACCTCAGCCAGCCCCACCGTTTATATTGGCAGGAATGGATGTCCAGATCTGGACCAAACATTAGCCCACTAAAGCCAAAGGCGATCGCCATTAGTAGGGTCAATCGGGCACTGCCGGTGCTGATAAATGCTACGGCCATAACGGCGGGGGTAGCCCCCAGGGTAATGCGGTCATGGATTTTACCTGCGGGCATGGCAAAGGGAAAAAAGGAATGGGCAACCAGGAAAAAAAATTTTTCCGACGGCGATCGAACAAAACGATAACCTATGATATAGTGATTAAGCATGAGTAAAGGGCGATTAGCTCAGTTGGTAGAGCGCCTGCCTTACAAGCAGGATGTCGGCGGTTCGAGCCCGTCATCGCCCATAGAAGTTTTGAAATTAAATGATTAAATAAGTTCAAAACGCCCAGGCTACACGCTGCCTTCCGCTTCCTCCCTAGCCTTGGCTAGCTTCTGGCGATCGTAATAGCGGTTGCTGTAGTAGCGGCCATAGTAATAACCATATCCACCGGATGTGGAAGTGATCGCATTGGCCACAATTCCCAGCACATTCAAATCCGCCAAGGCCAATTCCCTAAAGGCTTCCTTGAGGCTGTCCTTACGGGTTTTATTAAGGCGTACCACTACTAGTAGGCCATCAGTTTGATCCGCAATGAGCCGGGAATCCGTTAGTCCCAAAATGGGGGGCGTATCGATATCGATCAAAATCAGGTCAAAAGTTTCTTTCCACTGGTTCATTTTGACCACAAAGTTCTGGGAGGCGGAAACTAACTGCTCCGGGGTCATGGTGTCATCTTGAACTTTGAAATAGAACAAATTCTTGCCCAAAAGTTCAGGTAAATCGTCATTTTGACCATTGGAGTTGGCAGCTAGGGTACTGAGCACGCCATTGCCATCGGAGGTTGTATTTTCGCCCCCAAAGCCCGTGATTTTGGCCAATTTTAACCAGGCTTGTTTTTGGGGAAAATAGCGATCGCCGTCTACTAGTAGAACTTTTTGCCCCAACTTAGCGGCGGCCTGGGCCAGGAAAAAAGCCGTAGTGGATTTCCCATCCCCCGATTCAGCAGAGGTGACCACAAAGGAATGGCACTGGCGTTTGCGTTTGAGGAAAAATAGGTTGGAATAGAGCTTAGCGTAGGATTCCTGCATAGCCTCATTGGGCAGAGGGGAACCATACTTAATGCTGGCCCGCAGTTCCTTTTCCAGGGGAATGTACCCGAGGATGGTGTGATGCTGACTAGCTCTTAAGTCTTCCACACTGTGATAGGCAGGATCCAATCTATCCACCAATAAAGCGGCGCCTCCCCCTGCCAGAAGTCCCAGCATGGCAGAGAGTAAAATATCCCTGGGCAAAGTGTTGATTGGTTTATCGGGTAGGGTGATGGCGGAAACTAAGCGCCACGGCACAAAGCTCCTCGCGACTTCTACCTCCAAGGCTTGCCTTGTGGTCACCAACTGGGTTAAACCATTTCTTTGTAGCTCTAGCTCCTGTTGCAAACTAGCAAACTGGCCAGCAATGGTGGTGAAATTTTCCAGTTGATTTCTTAGTTCTGTTTCCGACTCAATCATGTTTACCAGTTCAATGTTGAGAATATCCAGCTCGATGCCAACACTGGCAAGTTCTTGCAAAGCTTCTGCCTTGGGGCCCCCCACGTCTGTGGCGGTGAGAACCTGAGCCAAATCTCCATTGCTGAGCGTCCCCTTTTCTTTTTCGGCTTCAGCTCTGATCAACTGTAAAACGTTATCCTTTTCTTCTTGCAATTGTTCCATCTGGGGGCTATTGCCAGTGTAGATGGTGCTGACCTCCGCCAATTTGAGGTTGATTTCGTTGAGACGGCTCACTAGGCCTGCATAGACAGGGGATTGCCCTAGGGAGCTCAAGCCAAAGGCACTATTGTTATCTATGCCCGTTTTTTGTTCCAGAGCATTCCGTTTGGCCGTTAGTTGTTGGATTTTGATCGACAAATTTTGCCGGAGCACATTGATTTCGTTGAGGCGCGAGCTGATATTTTCTGCTGTCTGGCTAGGATCAAAAAACTTATATTGCCGCTGCAAGGCCAACATTTGCGCTTGCAACCCTGCTACCCGGTCTTGGAATTTGGGTAACTGTTCATTAACAAAGCGGAGTTTTTCGCTCTCCTGTCTGGCCTGTTCCCTACGGGTATAGTCCAAATATTGTTCAGC
>NZ_JADEWJ010000089.1:0-13589 GCF_015207725.1 Synechocystis sp. LEGE 06083 | reverse complement strand
ATTCCGACAGCCCATAATGCTCTTCTTTAAGGGCCATCAACAGTAGCGATCGGGTGACTCTATCGTCTTCAACCACAAGAACCTTAAAAGTGCGTTGCCCACCAGCCAGATCATCAGACAACATTATTGTGAATAAACCCTAAATTAACGAGAGATGATTGGGACCACTGCTTGCCTAAAGAAAAAATCCCACTATTGCCTGATTTTTCGGGAAAATAAAGCCCCACAGACCGCCAAAAATAGTTTCCGTGCTTGAGGAGGAGTGGTTTTGTCTTCGTTTCCTGCACGGGTTCGGCCCGGTAAACGGTGAGATAGGCTTGACGTACAGACTTTATTCTAACTATTTTGGGCAGGGCATTTCACCCCATTGGGTTAGACGTTTGGAACCGATTAATCAGAAGTTAGACAAATTTGCCCTGAAGTTAAACATTGGCGTCAACAGAAACGTAGATCCTCGTCCTCCATCATGGGAGTTATGGAAAACGTTTCGCCCCGAGGATGCCTACGATGAAACTGGTCTCTGTGATTATTCCCCTCCACAACACCGAAGCCTACATTGCCGATACAATTCGTTCTGTGCTGGCCCAAACCTATACCAATTTTGAACTCATAGTTGTGGATGATGAATCTAGCGATCAGAGTGCGGCGATCGTCCGTCAGTTCAAGGACCAACGGATTAAACTAATTCATCAGAAAAATCGGGGACTAGCGGGGTCGCGCAACACGGGAATTCGCCATGCCCAAGGGGAATATCTCGCTTTTTTAGATGCGGATGACCTCTGGTTACCAGAAAAATTGGCCAGCCACGTTGAACATCTAGACCAAAATCCCCACATTGGGGTAAGTTTTAGCCGTTCTTCCTTCATTGATGGTCAAGGTCAACCCTTGGGAATCCATCAAATGCCCAAGTTAAAAAACATTGATGCCGGCCATCTCCTCTGCCGTAATCCCGTGGGCAACGGTTCCGCTCCAGTGATCCGTCGCCAGGTATTGAATGATATTAGTTTTTTGGACGATCGCCATGGTTTTCCCGAGTTCTGTTACTTTGACGAAGCGTTCCGGTTGCGGTCAGAAGACATTGAGTGTTGGATTCGCATTGCTATCGTGACCGACTGGGTAATAGAAGGCATTCCCGCTGCGTTGACTCTCTACCGTGTCAATAATCAAGGACTGTCGGCGGATGTGGAGTTACAATTCCAGTCCTGGCTCCAGGTAATGGAAAAAACTGCCCAGTATGCACCAGCATTGGTGGCCCGATGGGGCAAACCGGCCAAGGCTTATCAACTGCGTTACCTGGCTCGGCGGGCAGTGCGTTTCCAAGACACAGACCATGCTCTGAATTTATTAGGCCAGGCCCTCAGCACCCATTGGCAAATTATTCTGGTGGAACCCCGTCGCACCGGCCTGACCATTGCCGCTGCCTGTTTGCTCAAAATCTGTCCCCCTACTTTTTATCAATCCATCGAGGCGATCGCCATTAAAGTTACCGGAGCTCTGCAGGCCAGAAAAATTGAACGGGAAGCCAACGCTTCGTCCCAACTGGCCTAGGGAATTTACTAGGAATTTCATCAAAAGCATTAGGTTAGACAATTACGTAAACACGACTGTAAACATGCCCCCCTCATACTGAAAATTAAGGAAAACGGGGTATGCCCCCACCATCAATGGGATGCAGACAATGAAACTTTTACTGATTAGCTCCAGCGGCGGCCACTTCAATGCCCTATGTCAACTGACTTCCTTCTGGCAAAACCACGATCGCCAATGGGTCACCTTCCCCACCGCCACCACCCGCAACTACCTCGCCCAGGAAGAAGTCCATTGGGCCTTTGGCCCCACCAACCGAAATTTGCCCAACCTCTGCCGCAATCTGGGTTTAGCTGTCCGCATTATCTATCAGGAACGGCCGGACATGGTGATCACCACTGGGGCCGGGGTAGCGGTGCCCTTCCTTTTATTCGCCAAACTGTTGGGCATTAAAACTATTTTTATTGAATCTTTCACCAGGGTTAATGACCTCAGCCTCTCTGCCAAATTAATTCTGCCCTGTATTGATGTGCTTTATGTGCAGTGGAAACAGTTACAACAGCGTTATCCCCAAGCTAAGTTAATCGAAGTTTTAGCCCAGTAAATAGCAATAATCTGATTATTTTTGCATCTTTTCTATTTAAATTTACTAAACCTAACACCCTTCTCAAACTCCAATAAAACCATGATTTTAATTACCGTCGGTACAGAAAAATTTCCCTTCAACCGCCTCCTGCAATGGATTGATTATCTAATTCAACAGCAGTTTATTGATCCCCAACAAGAAAAAGTACTAATTCAATACGGCAGTTGTACATTTCTGCCCCAAGGGGGAGAAAAATATAAAGTTTTGGCAGAAGCAGATTTTAAAACCATGCTAGACCAGGCCCGGCTAATTATTTCCCACTGTGGAGAAGGCAGTTTCGATATTCTCGCCAAACTAAACAAACCCTTTATTTTGGTTCCCCGTAGCCATGGGTTCGATGAACATGTGGACAACCATCAAGTGGAACTGGCCCAAGCCTTAGCCGAAAAGGGAGTGCCCATTGCCTATACCCCCGGTGATTTGGTGCGGTTTCTGGCCAATCCTGTCCATGTTATCGTCCCGGCCCCCAGTCATTACTACGCCCAGGCTAGTCAGTGGTTAACCCAGACAGCCCAGACCACTCACTCACCTCGCAGAAGTTCTGTTTACCCAGGCTGGATCAATGCTGTAGTCGAATTTGCTAAGGGCCTGGCCCGTCGTCTGCCAGGGTTGGCCCAGGAAGACCAATGTTTTTCTCCAAGGTAATCTGCCGATAACTCGTCATCCCCTCCCTAACCATATTGTTCACCTTACCAACACTCCACTATGAATACTTCCTCCTTAGCCCCGGTCCCTGACCAACTAGAAATTGTTAATCAACCAATCTATTGCCCGTCGGAGCACATTGCCCCCCACGAAATGTTCGACTGGATTCACCATGCCCCTTTCTCCACATTGATTGTTGATTTGGGACAGGTAAAAACTATCCATAGCAATTTACTGATGGTCCTAGCCAAAGCCCAGCATCAGGCAAGAAAAATCAGCAAAACCATTGCCCTGACTTCCGTTTCCCCAGAATGGAAAATTGTCCTGGAGATTTCCAAACTGGATGGTCTATTTCCAATCTTGTCGTCGTTGTAAGGCCAGTTATTATTCACATTCAACCAATTCTCAACTGGGGCGGTAATATGGCGTTGATTCACTCCTCGGCATAGTTGAAGAGAAAATATTGATTCCTGCCTGCCTGTTTGGCGCAATATAAAGCTTGGTCTGCTTGTTTAAGCAGTGTTTCCTTGTCACCTTCAAATTCAGAATGGGCCACAGCAATGCCAATACTACAGGTGACATTGGCGACCGAATCCACTGCTTGGTGGGGAATACCTGGGGTTTGCAGGGCAGTTTTAATTCTTTGGGCAATGGCGATCGCCCCGAGTTGGTCTACTTCCGGCAATACTAGGACAAATTCCTCGCCGCCGCAACGGGCGACAAAATCAGACCCTGGTTGACGGATGCAACTTTGCAATATTTGGGCAATCTCCGTGAGACAAATATCTCCCTGGCAGTGGCCATAGTGGTCGTTATAGAGTTTGAAATGGTCCACATCCACCATCATCACTGTTAAGCGCTGGCCCCTCTGGAGGAAAATTTGCCATTCGGCGGCAAATTGTTGTTCAAAGTAACGACGGTTAGGGATATGGGTCAGGCCATCAATGTGGGCTAGTTTATTGAGTTCAACATTGGCCAATTCCAAGGATTTGTTAACGGCGGTCAATTTGTCAGTTCTTTTCTGCACTTCATTTTCTAAATTTTTTACTGCTTGGTAGAGGGATTGTTGGGCAATTCTCTTTTCTTGAATAATGGCGGAGAAAAATAATGCTGTCATGGAAATCACCGCCGTAAACATCTGTAGGAATATTACCGAATTATTGCCGGAGTCATAGTTGAACACACCTTGACCTTGGGCAGTGGCAAAAATAGCAAAAAAAGCGAAAAATGCCACAAAAACACTAGCAAAGAAGTCGCCAAAATGAAAAACCACAAATAGAATTAGTGGCAAAAACATGTAGGCGAGTGGGTAGGATTTATAAAACGATAAAAACCAGACTAAAACGGATAAAGCAATGGAAATAATTAATTTATTATTGAATATATGATGACGACGAAAACGATAAAAGCGAATATTAATTAACACCGGCGTGAAGACAATAATTGCCAGCACGCTATTAGACCACCAAGTTATCCAAGAGTAGAGAAAGTTTTCCTTGGCAACAATGCCCAAACACAGCAGCGTGGTAACACCAATAACCGCTGACAAAAACGGACCAATGACAGCCCCCTGGACAAAAGCAATGGTGGTGGAAACCCTTTGGAATGGATTGAGGACGGCCAATGGTTCTCGTATACTCTCACTGTCCTTGATAATAGGGAACGATTCCCTTTGGGCTAAGGACCTCAGTTTTCTTTTTAGCCATAGATCCCCCACAAAGGGTTGAAGAATATTGGCAAAAGCAAAGGCTGTTTCTAGCATCAGAAATTGAGCAATGCTGGGGGGGGGATCAAAGGTAGAAAATACTGAAACTAAACCTAACACTGAGCCAAGAATAATACCTGGGGTGACCCAATGGCCGAAGTGAAAAAACACTCCAAAGGTAAGGGCAGAGGGAAACCAAACGGGGGTAATTCTTCCCGGTAATAGGGTGCTAACTAGCTGATCACTTAGCTTAATGCCTACAACATAAAACAGAGCTACCAGAAGATTTAAGAGAATATTATGAAGCAGAGGACTCTGCAAAAAACTCGCACTGCCACTGCCCTTAATCCAGCGGACTAGTTCACGATGGTGGATGGGAAACCAGTAACCCTGTTTATCCATAATTGCACTGCCCCCACAGCTTAAAATTTCCCGATGCTTCAGTGTGCCAATCTGTCGATAGCTTTGCAGTATAGCGTCCGACATTGGAGTAAGTATAGGCTTAATTGCCTAGACTTTTTATTTGTGCTAAAAAGGACCGGGGCGAACTGGGAAAAGTTGTGCTGGCAAAATATAAAGATGAAGCCGAAGATGGGATTTGAACCCACGACCAACTGATTACGAATCAGCTACTCTACCACTGAGCTACTTCGGCACGACCTAATTCCTCTGCAAAATGATAACATTTTCTGTACCAGCTTTCCTGGGGAGAATTTATGCCGCCATTGGTCGTTGCACATTTGGGGCCAAGGGGAACCAACACGGAAACCGTCGCCCTGGTTTATGGGGAACAATATCAGGGGCGCACTGGGCAGGAGGTGAAATTTTTGCCCTGTCCTAGCATTGGTAAAACCCTGGAGGCGGCGGCCCAAGGCTTAGTAGATGTGGCGATCGTGCCGGTGGAAAATTCGACGGAAGGGGGCATTGCCATTACCTTGGATGGCCTTTGGGCGGCGGAAAATTTGAAGATACAACAGGAATTGGTGCTGCCCATCACCCATGTTTTGCTCAGCCGGGGGAAACTTTTAGTAGATTTAACTAGGGTTGTGTCCCATCCCCAGGCCTTGGGGCAATGCCAGAAATGGTTGAGCGCCCATCTTCCCCAGGTGAGTTTAGTGCCGGCCAACTCCACCACCGAAGCGATTCAGATTATTGGCGATGATCCCACAGCAGCGGCGATCGCCTCTCCCAGGGCCGCCACCCTCTTTGATCTCCCTGTACTACACACAGACATTCAAGATTACCCCGACAATTGCACCCGCTTTTGGGCGATCGGGGCGGAGGGCCATTTAACAGGGAGCCATACCACCCTGGCGTTTAGTGTGCCCCGCAATGTGCCAGGGGCCTTGGTTACCCCTTTGCAACTCCTAGCCCAGAGAAAAATTAACCTCAGCCGCATCGAGTCCCGCCCCACGAAGCGATCCTTGGGGGAATATGTCTTCTTTATGGACTTGGAAGCTAGCCAAACGGAACCCAGACTCCAAGAAGCTTTAGAAAGACTAAAACAATACACGGAAGTGCTAAAAATTTTTGGCAGCTACCCCACAAAAGTCCTACAATTGGCCGACCTCCAGCATTTCCACCCACCGGGTTGGCCTAGTCCCTTGTAACCATAGCCCTTTGTTGATTTTTCCAATTCTTGTTGTTTATGAGTGATCCCGTCGCCTCCATCAAAGCACTACTTGATTCAGAAAGTTTCAGTGATAAAGTCCGGGGTTTGAATCAACTGCGGGCCCTGGAGCCAGCCCAAGCATTTCCCCTGCTGAAACCTTTGGTCAACGATGCCAATCCTCGCATCCGCTATGCCGCTGTTAGCCAACTGGATCCGGTGGGTAATGCTGATTTGGAACAATCATTGCAACTGCTGCGCGATCGCCTGTTTAACGATCCAGAAATTGACGTGCAATCGGTGGCGGCGGATGTGATCGGAGGGCTGAAATTAACCGCAGCCTATCCCGACCTGAAAAAAGCCTATGAAGAAACCCCGGAATGGCTCCTACAAATGAGTATTGTGGCCACCCTGGGGGAAATGGGGGATAGCCGGGGCTTCGACCTGCTCAAAATTGCCCTCAGCTCGGAAAATAGCTTAATTCGCACTGCGGCCATTAGCGCCTTGGGGGAACTGGGTAACCCCGATGCCTTTCCCCTGTTGGTGCCCCTAGCCCAGGACGAAGACTGGCAAGTGCGCTATCGGTTGGCCCTGGCGGTGGGTCATCTGGAGCATCCCGATCGCCAAAGTTTACTGCAACAGCTAGCCCAGGATAAGGCAGAACAAGTGGCCAGCACAGCCCGGGAATTATTGGCCGCCTAGGCTGGGTTAAGCTGGAAAGTCCCTTGAACATGCCTGGGTTTATTTATGTTTTTCAGTGTTGTCATTCCCACCTATAACCGTTTGCCGATCCTGGAAAAATGCCTGCGGGCCCTGGAAAAACAGACCTTTAATCAAGACTTAATCGCAGGCTATGAAATCGTGGTGGTGGATGACGGCTCCACCGATGGCACCCTAGCTTGGCTGGCAGAACATCGCCAGGAATTGCCCCACGTACGGCCATGGGAGCAGGATCACCAGGGTCCCGCCGCCGCCCGTAACCTGGGAGTGAAGCAGGCCCAGGGGGACACCATCATTTTTATTGACAGTGATTTGGTGGTGACGGAGGTCTTTCTCCAAGCCCACGCTGAAGGTTTACAACGGGGCAAAGCACAATACAACTCGGATCGGGTTTTTACCTATGGGGCTGTGGTCAATACCTGTAACTTTGACTCTCCCGAATCGGAGCCCTATAAACTAACCGATTATTCCGCCGCTTTCTTTGCCACCGGCAACGTGGCGATCGCCAAGCAATGGTTACTAGAAGCAGGTTTATTCGACACCGGCTTTCACCTGTACGGCTGGGAAGATTTGGAATTGGGAGTCAGACTGAAAAATTTAGGACTCAAACTCGTTAAATGCCCCCGGGCAGTGGGTTACCATTGGCATCCTCCCTTTAGCCTGCAACAAATCCCCAAATTGATTGACCAGGAAGTACAAAGGGGACGCATGGGGGTTTTGTTCTACCAAAAACATCCCACCTGGGAAGTGCGGCTGATGATCCAAATGACTAGGCTCCATTGGTTGCTGTGGGGATTACTTTCCTTGGGAGGACGCTTGAATGAAAAAACAATGGCTCCTGTCCTCCAATGGCTCATTGACCATGGTCGACCCCAACTAGCCCTAGAGATCGCCCGAATTTTCCTCAATTGGTATAACGTCCAAGGGGTATATGCCGCCTTTGCAGAAAGCCAAAGCTCCCATTAAAACAGGTTGAAGCCCTGCAAATCTGATGGGTTTAGTTGGATTTATGGGCAGAATATCAACAATTTTTCCCCGACTTACAAGGTTAATTCTTAAGAAATTTTGACTTAGGGGCACCGCTTTCCCAAAATTCCCTATCATTTAAGCTAATCCTGCTCATTCAATTTAGTTACACACTGTTACAGTGAATTGAGTCTTTTAGCTCAATAAAGGCTGCTTTTCCCCGTTGGTCAACCGGACTAACAACCCGTTACTGCTGAGCTCCTTGGTCAGAATGGGTATTTTCTAACTTAACTGTCACTTTGGAGACATTACATGGAAACTTTATCTTTGGTGTTGGGGGTAATCATCGGGCTAGTCGTTGGTTTTGCCGGTACCTATTTCACCCTGGTTACCAAACTTCAGAAAAAGTTGGATAGCACTAAAAGCAAATTGGGCCGTGCCAAAAGTGCCAGCGAAGATACCGAAACGCTCCAATTTCAGTTGGAGGCTCAAAAGGGAGAAACCCAAGCCCTCCAAGCTAGACTGGAGTCCCTGGAGTCCAACCATCGTAACCAGCTAGATGACCTCCAAGCAACCCAAGCAGCAGCCCTAGCCCAGTTGACGGCGGAAAAAACAGCCCTAGAAGATGAGCTTAATTCCCTCAGGGAAAGCGGGCCCGCAGAGGGACAGTGGCCCCCCGACCAAAGCGATGAAGTTGTCGCTCTCCAAGCTCAGTTACTGGCCATGGAGCAGGAACACCAAGCCACAGTCCAGGCTCTGCAGAACCAATACCAAGCTGAAATTGAGGCCCTCCAGCAGTCTTCTCCCCCAGCACCGGAACCCTTGACGGAGGATTTTGCTCCCCCGGCGATCGCCGAATTTACGGAAACCCCAGAGGCCGAATTTGTGCCGGCGGCCGAACCCGTCGCAGAATTCATGGAGGCCACCGTTGCCGAAGAAACAGCCCCGGATCAGGAAGAAAACTGGGTTGATGACTACGCCACTGCGGAACTAGAAGTAGAGCCCCTAGACCAACAGGAGCAACCAGGGGAACCGATGGCGGAGGAGGAAGGTTTTTCTCCCTTTGATGCCCCTCCCACTGAAACCACCGACACAGAAGCGGAAGCCGACTTAGAAAATTGGGTTGATGCTCCCGCTGAAGCCGACTCCTTCGAATCCTTTGATGGCGACCAAGTAGAAGCTTCCCTGCCGGATATGGATTTTGGCGAGGGGGAACAAAATCTTGGCCCAATGGATTTAGAAACCGAATTACCAGACATCAGCGAGGAGGGCATTACCGACCCCGGACAGCAATCAGCAGAGCTATTTGGCGAAGAAACCCTAGAAGCGGCGGCAACGGAACAAAGTGATGACCAATTTCTAGCCGAATTGAGTGGCGAAGAATCAACGCCAGAACTCCCTTTATTCACCGAGACGCCGGCGGAAACCCTGGGGGAATTGGAAGACTTCGGTGAAGATCTTTCCTTTACACCCGACTCCGGTGATGACTTGAATTTGTCTGAAGATTTACTGGCCAGTCTGGATACAGGCAGCCCGATCCCTGAGCTAAACACTGAAGAAATTCTGCCGGGGGAAGGAGATGCTGAGGCCGATGACCTTGACTTTCTCTTGGAATTACAAACAGAGGATGCAGAGCTTTTCCCTGGGCAGAATGAAGATGAGTTCCTACCGGAATTTTCCAACGAGGAGCCCATCAGCGCCGGTTTTGCCAGCATGGAAATATTAGCTGAAGGGAGTGGCGATTTTCCAGACCTGTTGGAGGCCAACCCGGAAACCCATGGGGGAGATCCTTTCGTTAATATTTTGGATGAAGACCCTAATTCCTCTGACAACGATCTACTGGCCCTACTGCAAATCGATGAAAGCAGTGCAGACCAAGCTAAGTTACACCAGGGCGACGATGACGATCTTTTTCCCGGTTTAGCGGATATGCTCGGCGAAGACCCCTCCAGTGGCAGCGGCGAATTGGATGATCTGGATGCCCTGTTGGGTGATACTAGTTCTTCCGGCGGCGATGCTGGAACTTCAGTTTCCCTGGACGATTTTGACTTCGGCTCTAGCGATCACGATCCCTAAAATTTTTCCCCAACTTTACTCGTAAAAAATTGACCATAAAGCGGATAAACCCAGTGGGCCTATCCGTTTTTTTTGGCCGGGATAATTGGTTAATCAACTAATTCGCTATTAAATTCGTTGTAGGTGCGCTGTTTGAGCTCAACGGACTCCGACCGGGGCAACAGATCAAACAGATCCCGCAGCACATCATCCACCACTTCAAATTTCAGCACCCCTTGGGCATCAAATATTTTTTTGCCGTTTTTATCTAGGATCACCGTTTGGGGAACCCCACCGCTGTAATAGTAACCAGGTTCATCTCGACGGAAACGTTTTTGATCGGGAATACCATCAACAGATACGGGGATAATGCTAGCGACCCGGCCGTAAAATTCCTGCATGCGGGAAACAATGAAGGCATATTGTTTGCAATCTTTACTGTCATCGAGGTAGTAAACCAAAATGACTGGTAACTCACGCTCAAAGGATTCTTTCAAATTTAAGCGGGGCGGCACCAGGGAACCATTGCCAGCATAAACGACAAAAATGTTGCCATCGTAACGGTCATCTTCCAAAGCGGCGATCGCCGTACCGTGATCGGCCAAGGACAAAGGCAGAGTGCCCCAAAGGCCCAACAGTAGAACAGTAAAAGTAAAGGTAACTACGAGAAAGCGGCGACAACGGGCCAGCCAAGGCAAACACACAGACATAATCATCGTGGAAAAAACTCAGTCTAAAATAGGGCAAAGCCTTTTCCAATGTAAACTTTCCCGTGTCTTCTAATTCCTATTCCAGCCAATCTCGACCCAGGCCAGGAGGATTTCCTTCCCCTTTTGCGGATAGCTATTACGGTGTGTTGGAACTGCACCCCGCCGCTTCCCCGGTGGCCATCCGTCGAGCCTATCGGGAGTTGAGCAAGCGTTACCATCCAGACACTACCCTGTTGGCCCCGGACATTGCCACGGTCAAATTCCAGCGCTTGAATGAGGCTTACGCTGTTTTAAGCAATCCCGATCGCCGTTCTGTGTATGATTTGCAAATCGGCTATTCCCGGTGGAATGTAATTCAAGTACCGCCGGATCAACCCCAGGGGCAAAATTCAGCAACATCGACAACCCTAGGGAAAAATTCAGCCTACTTGGATGCCAGCGATCGCCCATTGTCGGCGGGGGAGTTTTTTGCTTTGGCTCTGTTGGGTTTAACTTTAGGGGGTTGTTTAGCCTTGGCCCTGTTGATTGCCTGGCTGAGGGGAGATCCTTTGGTGATTCCCAGCTTGTTACCATGGTTTATCAACCTGGGATAAGGGAGTTTAATTACAACCCAAACTGATCCCATTGTCCCTGACGGGTAGACTGTCCTGATCCAGGCCAACCGAAGGCTCCATCCCCCATTGATCTGAAGTTAATTTTAAAAAATCCTATGGCATCCTCCCATCTTTTTTCCTGGCCCCAACGCTTCACTGTCATGGCTTTGACCGTTGCCTGGGGCCTGAGCTTGCCGGTGTTGGCCCAAACCAAGTCGGCGGTGCAATGGTACAACGATGGGGTCGATAAATTGGCGGCCCAAAATTTCTCCGGGGCGATCGCCGATTTTACCGAATCGATCAAACTTAATGACCAGGATGCCGATGCTTATTACAACCGGGGCTATGCCAAACACGTTTTGGGACAGTACCAAGCGGCCATTACGGACTACAACCAGGCTATTAGTTTAAATCCCCAATTTGCCTATGCCCTAGGTAACCGCTGTTACGCCTATTTTTTATTGAGTCAGTACGACAAAGCCATTGAAGATTGCAGTAATGCCATCGAAATTAACGCCAATTACGCAGATTTCTACGTTTATCGGGGTAATTCCCAGTCACAGTTAGGCAATGAAGCCACGGCGATCGCCGACTATAACGACGCCATCCGTATTAATGCCCAGCATGCCAATGCCTATTACAATCGGGCCCTGACCTATAACCGTCTCAAGCAAGACAAACAGGCCCTGGCGGACTATAACCAAACTATCCAGTTGGATCCCAATGCGGCTGAAGCCTATTTCAACCGGGGCTTAACCCAATACCGTTTGGGGGATGAACCGAAGGCGATCGCCGATCTGACCAAGGCGGCCTCGTTGTTCAGTGCCCAGGGTAAAGGGGACATGGCCCAAAAAGCGGAAGCTATCCTCACCCAAATCCGAGCCATTGAGGCTTAGCTTGTACTCTTGAGAATCTGTGACCAAAACTCGTCAATTCAACAGGCTTGCACTAACACATAGGGTTGAACAATTAGGGTTTGAAATTCCCGTTCTGGTTGATCATTCCAATCGGTTAATTCCTGCTCGGTGGGTTTATGGATCAGTAATTCACTAATCCAATGATTGACTTGGTTAACTTCATCCTTGGCGATCGCCAGACCAACGGAAAGCAAATCTAAACTACCATCCACCACAATCACCGCATCTCTTTTGGCGTGGGGAATGATGGTGCCCCAATCCATGGGGGCCAATTCTTCTTGTAACTGTTTTTGAATATCGGTCATTGATTTTGGATCAATAATGTCTGTCGGTATTTTGCCAATTGTTAGCATTTATTAAATTGGGCAAGGCTATCGTCCTAGGCTCTCTCTAAGCACAAGCAAGCATTAGTCTAAAGTTTACTAACCCCTAACTTTGGGGTTTTAACTTATCGCTGTACTGCTGGCGAAATTTACGCAGTTTGGGCAAATCGTGGACTAACACATAGGGATGGGCTGGGTTACGTTGGACAAAATCTTGGTGGTAGTCCTCCGCCGGATAAAAAGCGTCAAAATCATTCACCTCCGTGGCGATCGCCTGGTCAAAGGCCTGACTTTCTTCTAGCTGGTCAATGTAGGCTTGGGCCACCTGCTTTTGTTCGGGAGTGGTGGCAAAAATGGCCGAACGATACTGACGACCCTGGTCTACCCCCTGGCGATTAACTTGGGTGGGGTCGTGGCCAACGGAAAAGAAAATTTTCAACAGTTCGCCGTAACTTACCTGGGCGGGGTCGTAAACGATTTCAATGGATTCCGCATGGTCAGTGCCGCCGCCGCTCACCCTGGCATAGTTGGCCGTCGCCTCAGTACCGCCGCTGTAGCCCGTTCGTACATCCGTAACCCCCCGTACTTCCTCGAACATGGCTTCCAGACCCCAAAAACAGCCCCCGGCAAAAATAGCCCTTTCGGTTCCGTTGTTGGGACTAGATACCAGAGCCGTATCCACCACTGGATCGGGGATGACCTTAGAAAAAGGATTGATTAAGTAACTACCCACGGCGATCGCCACCCCCACCAGGGCCAGGGTGAACCAGAATCTACGCCGACGCAGAGATTGAGCCAGATTGACACTAAAAACTAACAATTAAATAACCTCCTTGGAATTTGGCCCCGGCCACCGCTTTGCCCCGTAAGTTACCGGGTAGGTCAATGTTGCGCCGTTGATCCCCCGCTTCAATGGTCAATTCTGGTCCCGACTGGGTTAACTTCACCTGGCGCTTATCAAAGCCGGGCAAAAATATCTTTACTTGCCGGGCATTAACGTCAATTTCCAACGGTCGGGGGGCAGACCCCATGGCCTGGGGATTAGGTAACGCATCCATGAGAGGTTGCCAATTACCTTGGCTATAGGTAGGTAAAGCTGCAACGGTCAACGGATTAAACAGACTGGCATCCACACTGCCGTTGCCCAGGGGAGTTTGAATCACTCCCTTGACC
>NZ_JADEWJ010000440.1:0-1494 GCF_015207725.1 Synechocystis sp. LEGE 06083 | reverse complement strand
CCTAGCGTTTGCGGAAGTGTTGGCCAGTGGTAAGGCCCTAACGGCGGAGATGGCCCCGGTGTATGAGCAATTTGGCCTTGATCCCAAGGAAACTACAACCCTAGAATCTTACCTACAGGAATACTTTGGGCGCATCATCAAAAAGCTCAAAGAATTGGATTACGAGGTTAACCCAACCCAAACCGATGGCAAAAAGAAGAAAAATAATTTCTTTTTCTAGTTTGACTAGTTTGATTGACAATTTGATACTTTTAGATAATCTCGTTTTCTGTTCGGTTTGCCCGCTCCCTGTTCCCTGACTCGCTAGGATCTCGCCCCTGTGCCAAAAGTCGGCATCATTTTCAACGACAATAAGCCCACCGCCTGTAGCGTTGCCCAAGAATTACAAGAGCAACTACAAAGCAGTGGGTTCACTGTGGTGGTGGAAACTGGGTCCGGCGGCCTGTTGGGCTATTCCCAGCCCGATCGCCCCATCTGCCACACCCGCATCGAACATTTGACTCCTCCCCATTTTGATGAGTCCATGCCCTTTGCCATCGTGCTAGGGGGGGACGGCACCGTACTATCGGCCTTTCGTCAGTTAGCCCCCCTGGGCATTCCCCTGCTGACCATCAATACGGGGCACATGGGCTTTTTGACAGAAATTTACCTCAACCAACTCCCCACGGCGATCGAGCAGTTAATCAACGGCGATTACCAAATTGAAAGCCGTTCCATGATGACGGTGCAGTTAATGCGGGGGGAGACGCTGTTGTGGGAAGCCCTTTCCCTCAATGAGATGGTATTGCACCGGGAACCCCTGACCAGCATGTGCCATTTTGAAATTCAGGTGGGCTACCACGCTTCCGTGGACATTGCCGCCGATGGCATCATTGTTTCTACTCCCACTGGTTCCACGGCCTATTCCCTCAGTGCTGGGGGGCCCGTGGTTACCCCCGATGTGCCGGTTTTCCAGTTAGCTCCCATCTGTCCCCACTCCCTGGCTTCCCGGGCTTTAGTATTTTCTGACCTGGAGCCGGTGACCATTTTTCCCGCTACCCCCAACCGCATGGTACTGGTGGTGGATGGCAATGGCGGTTGCTATGTGTTGCCAGAGGACCGGGTGTATTTATCTAAATCTCCCTACGCCGCCAAATTCATTCGCTTGCAAACCCCGGAATTTTTCCGTATTCTGCGGGAGAAATTAGGCTGGGGTCTGCCCCACATTGCTAAACCAACTTCGGTGGAGTTGCCCTAGGGTCTGTTTTTGTCCTGATTTGCCTGACTCAATCCACTCCGGTTAGTGACTCAATTAATTTGAGGGTTCTGTTTATGCCCCTTCCGTCGTACTCCCGCCGCCATTTTCTCCAGACCGCCACCGCTCTGGGGGTTGCCACTGGTTTGGGGGGATGTTCGCCGGGGCAAGGCAATGGCCAAGAGGTGCAGTTCCAGAATCGTTCTCTACCCCCCAAATTAATTAGCAAATTTCAGCGGCAGTTGACCCAGGGGAAAGAC
>NZ_JADEWJ010000088.1:0-13802 GCF_015207725.1 Synechocystis sp. LEGE 06083 | reverse complement strand
ATTCTGGGGATGAGTTACGGTTAGATGGTTGTGCCCAGGTGGATGTGGTCCCTGGCGATCGCCTAATAATTAAAACACCGGGAGGGGGAGGTTATGGCCGTCGAAATTGAACGTAAATTTCTCGTTAAAGATGACCGTTGGCGGAGTCTGGCCCAGGGTTATTTATACCGTCAGGGTTACATTGCCACCCAGGATCTAACCACTGTCCGAATTCGTACCATTGGCGATCAAGCCTATCTCACTATTAAAGGGAAAAATACCGGCATGACCCGTTTGGAATTTGAGTATGAAATTCCGGCCGTGGATGCCAATCAAATTTTGACGGAGCTTTGCTCACCGCCCTTGATTGAAAAATATCGTTATTGCCTCGATTATCAAGGTAAAACCTGGGAAGTGGACGAATTTTTGGGGGATAACGAGGGCCTAATTTTGGCGGAAGTGGAATTAACCGACGCCGATGAACAAATAAGTTTACCTCCCTGGATTGGCGAAGAAGTGACCAATGATGCCCGTTATTACAACGTAAATCTAGCCAAGCATCCCTACAAAAATTGGTGAAACTAATCACAGCCTACCAATCTCGGTAAATTGTGAAGAAAACGCAACAAAATGAACCATTAAGCTAATTTCTGTCTATCCTGACTGGTATATTCCAGTCTAATGAAAGATGAGTTTGTTATATGACAAATCAAAATGTACCAAATTATTTGGCACAATCCATTCTGGTCACCCTATTTTGTTGCCTACCCTTGGGCATTGTGGCCATTATCAAAGCATCGGAAGTTAATTCCCGTTTAGCTTCAGGGGACTATGAAGGCGCTGTGCGGGCTTCCAATGAAGCGAAAAAGTTTTGTTGGTGGTCCTTTGGTGCCGGCATCATTTTTGTCGTTATCTATATTGTTCTTGCTGTGCTTGCCGCCATTTTTGGTCAGTAATTAAAGTTAGACTTTTTGACTTTGCTGTTGTTCACTATTCATCAACGAATACTATGTTTAGCTTGAAAAATCATTCCCCCTCTCCATTACTATCCCCTAAGGCTAAGGAGTATTTAGGATTCATTTTGGTAACCCTGACCATTGTCGTTGCTGGCACTCTCCTTTTCCTCTTTGATCCCGCTTCATCGAAGTTATTTCCCCCCAGTCCCTTTCGTAGTTTAACTGGGCTTTACTGTCCCGGTTGCGGTACTTTGCGGGCATTGCATCAACTGCTCCATGGCAATTTAGTGGGAGCTTTTGGGCTAAATCCTTTAATGATTATCTCCTTCCCCTTTATGATCTACTCCTACGTTGCCTATGGTCTAAAAACCATTACTGGGCGGACTTTATTGGTTTGGTTTATTCCCCCCAAGGTAATCTGGTTCATATTGCAGGCAATTTTGGCTTACTGGGTGGCCAGAAATATCCCCTTTGCTCCTTTTTCTTGGTTAGCCCCCTAATCTGAAACTCCAATCGTTTAAATAGTTAAATAGAGTGATTTATGGGCATCGGTGACGGGTAAAACTGATGCCATCTTGGTGAATGCTAGTTAATTTTTGATGATTTTCGGAAAGGCGAAAACGAAAGGTATCTTTCCAAGTTTCTCCCTCTCCGGCTAATTCAGCAGTCACACGAAGATTTAGCTCATCATCCACTGTTACGGCAATTATTTTTCCCCACGACTCGTGGAAATCGACCCGACCGTCTGATAAAACCAGCTTGGTTTCGTCCATCGGCGCATCACAGTTTTTTAAATTTTCTACCCATGTACCCTGGAACCTTGGGGGAATGGACTGGGCTGATACCATAGTTACTCCACCCCAAATTTGACTAATCATTAACCAGGAAATAAGTAATATTTGTTTTTCCATCACTTTGTTAGACAGAGCTCAACGATTTCCCATAATAGCTATTTCTTTTCTTCATAGTTCGATTGCTAGAGTAACTAATCAAAGGCGATTGCCAATGAACTGGAATGCTTGTAAAGCTGGGTCTTTCAGACTTTCAGCCCGCCTTGAATACCACCACCCGCAATAGGATTCCCATGATTAGGAATAGGTAACCAAGGGGAATGGCAATGCGAAAAATACGTCTTTGTCGAGTCGGAGACATTTGTAAACTACTGAGTCCCCCTACAATACCACCGGTAATGGAGCCAATGGGAACTAAGACGATCAACATCCCTAAGACAAAAACTCCGGCATAGGCGCCCCCATTTACTAATCCTGGTATGGAAAAAAGAGGCACAAAAGCAATTGTTAATGTACCTAAAAATGATCCTAAAATCGCTGGAAATAAAACAATTTTTATCCGTTGCTTAATAATTCCGATTATTAGGCCAGTGATGCCTCCCACAATCAAACCAATGCTCAGGAACCAGATGGAAACCGAGAATAGTTCCGACAAAAGTTGTGCCAAAGTATCCATGATAAAAATTGATAATTAACAACGGTTTTAAACTATGAAAAAAGGCGATCGCCTTGTCGGCTGACGGTTCCTGGTGGTTAATTTGCTAGAATAAGGACGGCATTTGCCCTTGGGCATTGTTTCTACTCTCGGCGCCTCAAGCACTATGGGATATTTAGTTTCGTTTGTTTTGTTGGTAGTCTACGTCGGTGGAGTCTGGCGTTTTCTTTCTGGCTATCGCCACACTAACTTTAACCGTAGCTTGGCAACCCGCATCTCCCTGGCTTTGCTTTGGCCTGGTTTACTCCTGGTCAATCCTTCCTACCGCAAAAATTTTCAAAAAGCCCTCAAGGGTCGCTAAAAAATTTTGCACAGGTGATCAGGTGATTAAAGTCTGGATCTACCGCCTAAATCCCTTCACTAAAGCTCCGGCAAGACTTACCAAATCTAACCGCGGCCTTGGGCAAGTGGGAGGCATTGAAATTAAATAGGTAGGTTTTTAGTCTACTTCTAGAGTTAGTTCCACACCCCGATTAGTGTCCAATGAGGGAAAATAACCTACTTTCCATTCCCCCAGCATTGCCATGCCCGTTTATTTTTATTGGGGCGAAGACCAATTTACCCTGCACCAAGCGGTTAAACAACTGCAAAAACGTTGTTTAGACCCCCAATGGGAAGCGTTTAATTTTGAGAAAATTCCGGGGGAACAGGCTGATGCCACCCAAAGAGGACTGGAACAAGCCCTAACCCCTCCCTTTGGCCATGGCGATCGTCTAGTGTGGGTGGTGGATTCCACCTTGGGACAGAGTTGTGATGATGCTCTGCTGGCTAGGCTGCAAAAAAGTTTGCCCGCCATCCCCGCCGACTGCCATCTGCTGTTCACTTCCGGCAAAAAGCTCGATCGCCGCCTGAAATCGACTAAATATTTGGAGGGTAATGCCACTATCCGGGAATTTGCCCTCATTTCCCCCTGGAATGTGGACGCTCTCATCCATCAAATCCAGGCGATCGCCCGGGATCTGCAACTGCCCTTGGCGGCGGAAACGGAAGGTTTTTTGGCGGAAGCGTTGGGTAATGACACTAGGTTGATTTGGAATGAGTTGGGCAAGCTCAAACTCTATAGCGAGAGCCAACCTGGCCCTTTAACGGTGTCCCAGGTGGAACAGTTGGTCAATACCAGCACCCAAAATAGCTTGCAATTGGCCCAGGCGATCCGAGATGGGGAAATGGCCCAGGCATTACAATTGGTGGCGGATTTATTACTCACCCATAACGAACCGGCTTTAAAGATTTTGGCTACCCTCACCGGCCAGTTCCGCACTTGGACATTAATCAAACTCGCCTTGGAAGCAGGGGAAAAAGATGATAAGGCGATCGCCGCCCAAGCCGACCTCAGCAATCCTAAACGTTTGTATTTTTTACGCAAGGAACTGCGGGGTATTACCGGCGGACAATTACTCAAAACCCTGCCCCTGTTGCTGGAATTGGAGTATCAACTAAAGCGGGGGGCGGACCCCTGTTCGAGCTTACAAACTAAGGTGATGGAACTATCATCATTGTTCCAGCCCATACACCGTCGCCGTTGATCTCCGTCGGTCGACAAATGGCCCTATGCTGAGAAATTGTCATTTCTTAAACCTTGCCCAATGAAGTCGTCGGCCCATACTCCTTTGCCTCCCTGGTTAACCATTGTCGGTCGGGTTCCTTTCTTTGTCTGCTTGGCGATCGTCGGATTGTTGATTGCCCTGGGGCACAATTTTAGGGAAGTGAACGATTTAAAGGAAATTGCCTTTGACATTGCCTTTTTGGATTTTTTGCATAAGGTAATTCCCGAAGCCATGGCCCCTTTTTGGATCAAGGTTTACAAAGGTACGGGGGTGGAACTAACCGCCACCATGATTGCCATCACCCTAGGTTTTTTAACTTGGAAACGCTACTGGTCCGAGATTAAATATCTAGTTTTTGCCACCCTGGGCATCCTTTTGCTCATTGACCAAGTGTTGAAGCCCTTTTTTAACCGGACTCGCCCTTTACCCCGTTTAGTGGATGTGGATGGACGCAGTTTCCCCAGTGGCCATGCGGCGGGGGGGGTGGTGTTTTATTTCTACCTGGCCTTTTTGTTGGTAGCTCACTTTCCCCAATACCGTTGGCACATTTATCTTGGTGCAACCCTTTGGGTCGGTTTCATTGGCATTGCCAGTATGTATTGTCGGGTTCATTGGGCAACGGATATCCTCGCTGGTTACGGAGTGGGCTTTATATGGTTAACCCTCAGTCTGTTTTTGCTCAAGCGAGAAAAGCCCGATGTTTATTTGCAATCTCGTCAAAACTAAAATGCTCCACCGGTTTTACCAAAATGTTGCGGCAAGTTGTCAGGAAAACTAAGTTTAAACTGGGCTAAATTTCTGGAGCTACTAGTGTTGCACAACGGTAATGGTTGGGAGCGCATTTTCCGGGGGAAGAACTCGGGTTAACTATCCCATCCCAACCGCCCCAACCTCTTTAGACATGGGCCAGTGTTCTGCAATCAGGCGAAGATTTCAAAATAGCCATGACTCGGAAAGGATAAGGATATTGATAAAACCCCCTGTCCCCCAGTCTGACTGGAACTTTAATGCGGAAATTGAAGCAATAGATCAAAACTTTACAAACAAACTCTCCCAATGACAGCTTTGAATCTGGTACTCTGGTAGTGAGTGTACTATTTTACCCAGGCGATCGGACGCTAATTTCCCAATTGGTTCCTGCTCGTTAACGTTGGCGCTACCCAGTATTTTTTCCCAGTCCTATGGCCAGCTCCAAACCCCCAGCTCGTATTGTTTACCAAGAATTTGGCCCGGTGGCAGATCCCATATCGGACGAGGAAATTGACCTTCCTCCCCAACAACAGAATGTCCGGATCCAAGCAACTCGCTCTGGCCGAAAAGGAAAAACAGTGACAGTAGTGAATGGTTTGCAATTGTCCACCCCGGGGCGACAAGCCCTACTCAAGGCTCTGAAAAATTTTTGTGGTAGTGGGGGCACCTTGAAGGAAGATTGTTTGGAAATCCAGGGCGATCAACGGGAGAAAATTCTCGCTTATTTGTTAAAGCAGGGCTACAAAGCTAAAATTAGTGGTGGTTAGATTATCAAAGCTCAATTACGCCTAATTAAGTCTTTTTTCTTTCATTCAGAGTCTATTTTGTCCGATTCTGAAATGCGCTCTTCCCCCATCCGCCATGGTCAGTAACAAAAAGCCCATCGGTATTATTCTCCAGGAAGCAAAACTAATTACCTCTGGGCAATTGGAAGTGGCTTTGTATGAACAAAAGCAGTTCGAGATGTTGCTGGGGGAAATTCTTTCTCACCATGGCTGGATTTCCCAGGAAACGGCGGATTTTTTCGTTGACCTCTGGCCCGCAATGGTGGGGCAACCGGTGCAGGGCCCCATTGGTTACTACCTGAAAATGGCCCATCTGCTGGATGAAGACCAGATTGAGCGTATTTTGCGCGAACAACAACGGTTGGGGGTACGCTTCGGTTCGGTGGCGGTGCTCAAGGGTTGGTTAAAGGAAGAAACAATTAACTTTTTTGTGAAAAATATTGCCGGTACGACTGAGGAAGATGTTTCTCCAGCGGCCTTAGTTCTACCGGTTCCTCAATTACAAATTCCTCCAGCCTCTCAATTAAAAATTCCTCGACGGCGATCGCCTGAGTTGATGGAGGCCCAAGCCAAGGAAACCTATCACCAGGAACGTTTACCGACCGGACAAGGGGAAAATATACTTCCCATAATCCCAGTCCCATCGAGGAAAACCACTGATTCTCCCCGGCAGGCGGCGGAAACCCTGATCTTGTTTGATGACCACCACCAAAGTCAGGGCAAAGAAGATGGGGAGAGCGACTAGACCATCCATGGCGTTTTGATCCCTCCTAATTCACCCTCAACTCCTGTTGTAAAACCTGATAAATTCTCACCATCCCCAGGGTGTCTAGGCCACAATAATCCCGCAGTTGCTGGGCCATTTCCGCCCTTCTATCCGGCAGAGAACATTCCAGGAGGGCTTCCCATACCAGGGGAGCTTCATTGCCAGACTTGATGGCCAAGTCGTCGTGGCAAAGCTGGGGCACCATGACCGGCAGAACTTTTTTGAGGGAATAGGAACCCTGGAAACCTGGATGGAAATAGGCTTTTTTAAAAACCACCTGTAAATCCCACAGGCGATCGATAATCTGATTAATTTTGGACCCATAGTTGGGGTAGGCCGCCGCCAATTGTTGTAATACGCCCTTTTCAAAGGATTGGTTATAAACCACCACTGAACCCCGATCGCCAATGTGATGTATCAGGGAAATCAGCAGGGGGAGGCGGGGATCGGAATTTTCCGTATGCAAATATTCAAAGTGCTCCAGGGAACCGTCCACATTGAGACGGTGGCAACTGTACTGAAAAATGCAACGTTCGTAGGGATGCAGACCGGCAAAACGGGGAATGGCACTGCTGTGGGTTTCCACATCAAAAAAATACAACGGTTGATCAAGGGGGATCTGGCCCAGCAATCGCCTTAGTAAATCGTGGTCTATTTGGGGTTTTGCTTCCGTCATCCGGTCAATAAATGCTCTTTGCCTTTGGGTCAAAGGAAAGTCCGCCGGAATGTCCTCCAAGTCCCAGATATTAGACGCCATCAACCTTTGCAATTTATCTTGCTTCAACAGGGGGATGTCGAAAATTGAAATCGGGGGCACATTCTGCCAACAATGATCTTTAAACGGACAACGGTAAGGGCGATCACAATGGCTGCCAATGGGGACCTGGGGAGCGGTCGGTTCCGTCAACAATTTGCGGAATTCTGCCAGTTTTTGGGGCAACTGCTGGCGCCAACGTACCACCGCCGCCGTCACATCTTGATAGCAAAACCGTTCCTGCACTACACTCCAATTACGCGCCATGGGATTCACCACCATGAGGCTAGTTTTCTCTACCGTTAACCCCAACCCCTCCAACACGTAATGTTGCAAGGTTAAATCGGCTATGTGTTCGTCCTTGAGCTTGGTGGCGGATTTTACCTCAATAATTTCCCAGTTACCCGACGGTAAGCGTCGCAATACGTCACAGCGCACCAAAATATCGTCATACAAAAAAGCGGGCTCAAATAAACACTCCACCCCTTGCCCTGCCACCACTACTGTCAATTCCCAACTTTTTTCTAGGCAGTACTTCAGACTTCCATCCACCAATATGCCATTTTTAAAAGATTCCCGCGCCGCCACCCCGATCGCCTTACCTTGTTTAATTCTTTGTTCGGCGGCCAAGGACATGGGGGAAGCATCTTCTGGACGGCAGATAGACAACCACAGACGTTTCGGACAGTGCAACCCTGCCAAAAAGTAGGTCTTGCTGATGGGAAAAGACATGGTGGCCGACTCCATAGAAACCCAACCTTAAAACGGAGGTTCTGAGCAGAGAGAAAAATGGACGGGGTTCACTCTACCGATGTTATGCTTAAACCATTCCCCAGTGAGCTTTGGAAGAAAATAATTTCCAGTCTCAACCTAATGTAACCTAGCCTGGGCTCTGTGATTTTTTTGGCCTGCCTTTAAAAAGAAGAATTGGGAGAGTTCTGGTTGAGGAACTTTTTACTTGGGGGACGGGACGAGGAGTAAAAGCCAATTATGTAAAGTTTTGTTATTGTGGGGAAAGGGTGGGATGTATTTATATCCAGCACCAGCCCGTTGTCAAGATGGCATTTATTCATGGTTAACGACCTTATTTCTCCGCAGTCTCAACAGATGGAGCGCCAACTTACAACTGTTTGGCAGTCCTTGACCCCCACCAGTTGTCCACGGTTTTATAACTTTCATCTCCACACCCGATGTTCCGACGGTCAGATGACCCCAGAGGGCTTGATCGAACAGGCCATACACCAAGAATTACGGGGCTTGGCCATCACAGATCACCATTGTGTGGCGGGCTATTACCGGGCCCAACGCTGGCTCACTGAACATTGCCATTATCCAGGCCCCAGGCCCCAACTCTGGACTGGCATTGAGATTACTGCCAATTTAGACGGCACCGAAGTCCACATCCTCGGCTACGATTTTGACCCGACCCAACCGGTGTTAGACCCCTACCTGACTGGCGATCGCCCGGATAAATATTATGCCCAAGGGGCTAAGGTAATCAAGGCTATCCATGATGCCGGCGGTTTAGCGGTGTT
The DNA here is from genome assembly GCF_015207725.1 of Synechocystis sp. LEGE 06083. Taxonomy (NCBI): domain Bacteria; kingdom Bacillati; phylum Cyanobacteriota; class Cyanophyceae; order Synechococcales; family Merismopediaceae; genus Synechocystis; species Synechocystis sp. LEGE 06083. The sequence continues at coordinate 5,224 of NZ_JADEWJ010000088.1, read as the reverse complement.
GGCCCATCCGGCCCGGTACCGTCAACCCGCCAGTCAACTGATCCCAGCGGCGGCCCGCCATGGCATTGACGGAGTGGAAGCTTTTTATGCCTACGGCAACCCCAAACCTTGGCAGAGTTCTGTGCCCCAAATGGAAGAAGTCAGTTACCTGGGGGATTTGTATAACCTGTTCCGCACCTGTGGCACCGATAGCCATGGGGAAAGCATTATGTACCGTCTGTAACATCATTCCATCCCCCACGGGGACACCTAAAGCGTGGGATACCCTAGTTAACCCCAAAGTAGACTTGGGGACGGCCTAACTTTCAAAGGTTATTGGGGAATTGGAAGAGTATTTGTCATGCAACCACAATGGCGGAAGTTGTGATGGTTTGATTTAAAAATATCAATGTTTGTTAACTTTCCCCCGCCCTGGCCCCTGGGATACACTGAACAGAGAGTTTTCCATTACCAGTCCTAGGAGTACGGCATGGTCACTACCCCCCTAGCTACCCAAAAACGGCTTTCCACCCAAACCGAGGCGATCGCCAAAAATATTACTGCTATCCGTTCCTTGGACTGGGACCGGGACCGATTTGATATTGAATTTGGCCTGCAAAACGGCACCACCTACAATTCCTATCTCATCCAAGCGGATCGGGTGGCCCTGGTGGATAGCTCCCACGAGAAGTTCCGCCGCTTATACCTGGATTTGCTACAGGGATTAATTGATCCCAAGGAAATTGATTATTTAATTGTCAGCCACACGGAGCCAGACCACAGCGGACTAGTAAAAGATATTCTGCAACTCAATCCCCAAATTACGGTGGTGGCCACCAAGGTGGCGCTGCAATTTCTGGATAACTTTGTCCATCAACCCTTTGAACGCATCCAGGTTAAAAGTGGCGATCGCCTAGATTTGGGCCAGGGCCATAATTTGGAGTTTGTCAGTGCCCCCAATCTCCACTGGCCGGACACCATGCTCACCTATGATCCCGCCACGGAAATTCTCTTCACCTGCGACGTGTTTGGCATGCACTACTGCTCCGATGCGGTTTTCGACACGGATTTGGACAAAATCGCACCGGATTACCAGTTTTACTACGATTGTCTGATGGGCCCCAACGCCCGTTCTGTGCTGGCAGCCATGAAGCGCATGGATAACCTGGGTACCATTAGCACCGTTGCCAACGGCCACGGCCCCCTACTGCGTTACAACGTCGCTGAATTATTACATCGCTACCGCCATTGGAGCGAATCCCAAAGCAAAGCGGAAAAAACCGTGGTGGTTTTCTATGTGGCCGATTACGGCTATGGCGATCGCCTTTCCCAGGCCATTGCCAAGGGCATTACCAAAACTGGAGTGGGGGTGGATATGGTGGACCTAAGCACCGCCGATCCCCAGGAAATTCAAGAATTGGTCGGCCATGCCAGTGGGGTGGTTCTGGGAATGCCTCCCTTGCAGGCCAGCGGGGATCTTAGTACCAATTTCGGCGCAGTGTTGGCCGCCATGCAGCCGAAACAAGTCTTTGGCCTATACGAATCCTATGGTGGGGATGATGAACCCATTGATCCCCTCCGCACCAAATTTTTAGACCTGGGTTTGCGGGAAGCTTTCACTGTGATCAAAGTCAAAGACACCCCCAGGGAAAGCACCTATCAACTCTGTGATGAGTCCGGTACGGATTTGGGCCAAAATTTGATCCAGGCGGCCAAAATTAAACAACTCAAATCCCTCGACAGCGACCTGGAAAAGGCGATCGGCCGCATCAGCGGCGGGCTTTATATCATCACCGCCCAAAAAGGGGAAGTCAAAGGGGCCATGTTGGCGTCCTGGGTTTCCCAAGCCAGCTTTAGTCCCCCTGGTTTCACCGTTGCTGTGGCCAAGGACCGGGCCATTGAATCCCTCATGCAGGTTGGCGATCGCTTTGTGTTGAATATTTTGGAAGAAGGTAATTATCAATCCCTGATGAAACACTTCCTCAAGCGTTTTCCCCCTGGGGCAGATCGTTTTGCCGGTGTCAAAACCCAAACCGCCGCCAATGGCTCTCCGATTTTGACCGATGCCTTGGCCTACCTGGAATGTGAAGTGGCCAGTCGCATGGAATGTAGTGACCATTGGATTGTTTACAGCCAAGTGACCAATGGCCGGGTAGCCAAAGCGGAAGGGTTAACCGCCGTACACCACCGCAAAGTGGGTAACTACTACTAATCGATTGCAATCAACCTACAACACTATTAAGAAAAATCCCCCCAGGCCATCTCCGGCTTGAGGGTTTTTTAAAAGAAATTTTGATGTTATCCACTGGAAGAATATGGGGCACTTTGGTCAGTCCCCAGATTAACCCTGTGGTAGATCTAATTTCTCAGACCATATTTAAAATCCATATTGCCTTCATAGCCAGTGAGCTCTGCCAGTTCCCGGAGGGTTTTGACCCCGGGGTTGAGTTCTCCATCAATGCCCCAAGTGGGGAAGGATTGAATGCTCGCATCCACACAGACTTGGGTCTGGGGATTTTTGCCGGCCGGGTCGCACTCAATGTAGGTGATTTTTTCAAATGCTTCTTTCCCAAAAAGAAGTTTTTGGTCGTAGCAATGGGGACACCAGAAGGCTCCATAGTTAAGCACCCCTTGGGCGGTGAGGTATTCCGCCAATTCAATCTCCGCTGGGCCCGATTGGGTGGTAATGGGCCAACCACTGGGGGGTTTGGGTTGACCAACAATGGCGGGAATGGGAATGGTCCCATCGGCCCCGGCCCTAGGCCCTTCAGCGGTGGCATAAAGCCCCAAGGTGCCGACAATGGTTACCATGGCCACCACAATGGTGGTAAAAAATACTTGACTCACTTCTTCCCACTCCCGACCAACGATCGCCAAAATGAACAACAGTAAAGAACAAATAGCAGAAGTTAGGCAGTACCAGCAAGCCTCCTGGAGCCGGAAAAAGGAAATGTACATCAAGTAGCCACTGAACACTGCCATGGAAGTGCCCCCCACCAAGAGGAATTTGCCGGTGAGGTCTTCTAGGGAGTTGCGCTGTTTTTTGTTGCTCTCCTCGCTCACTAAAAAAGGCACCAGGGCCGCAATGGCCATGGCAATGTAGGCCCCCAGGCCAAAAACGCTCAGGGGAATGCCAAACACTTTGGCGTAGACACTCTGCAACACTAGGTCGCAACTGGAACTACCACTTTCCGGGTCAACGGGGCAAAGGGCTTCTCCTCCGCTGAAGGAAACATAGGCCAGGTAGGAGGTGATCAAGATCCCCAGCACGGCGATCGCCCCCATAATGAAACGGGAATAGCGATGAATCCAAGGAACCGAACGACGACGAACCATAAATTAAAAGGGCAATTGATTTACAACCAGGTTAGCAAAAACCCGTCACGGCATAAGCTGGCTACCCCAGTCCCCCGGTGGGGCATGGTTACAAACAATAAACGCCATGGCTTCCCTGGCCACTTTTACCCATTCTAGGGGCAACCCCCGGTTCGAGTTCATCGGCAGCTAATTTCCATTAAGGGCAAAATCTGTGGGTAAGCAACCATCTCGAAGACGTCAAGTGAAAATTTCCAAACGGCTACTTTTGGTGGCCCTGACCCTGGCTTTTAGTTTGGCCAGTGTGGGTATTATGGAGGATTTCCAGGGGAATTTTTGGTTAAAAACCTATCTGCTGCTGGGGGCGTTATTGTGGGGAAATTTGCTTATTTACTTAAGTTTGTACCCCCGTTGGGGGCAACGGTTACTGGGTAGCAAAAAGCAAAACCGTGCCCCGTACCCAGAGGAAAAACCCAGCCATGGGCCGAAAAACTAAACCATACTGGAGAAGACCAGCCGCTTTGGTCAATGCCCTAACCATCAGGAGACAGCATGATTGAACCCCTTGGCTTTACCCGCAACTCCCTAGTTACTTCCCTGGGAACCATTGTTTATTACGAAGCAACGGAGGCACCCTGGGTGAAAGCGGGGGAGTCCCTTGGCGATCGCCAAACATTGGTTTTTCTCCATGGCTTTGGGGGTGGTTCTTCCGCCTACGAATGGTCAAAAGTTTATCCGGCCTTCGCCGCTGACTACCGAGTGCTAGCTCCGGATTTGCTGGGTTGGGGTCGCTCCGACCATCCGGTGAAAAACTATACTCCCCAGGATTACATCCAAGTCATTCAAGAATTTTTGCAACAAACCTGTGCCCAGCCCCCGGTGGTGATTGCTTCTTCCTTGGTGGCGGCGATCGCCGTGCGGACAGCGGTGCAATATCCGGAGTTATTTGCCAGCTTAATTCTGGCTACCCCCACGGGGCTATCGGACTTTGGCGAAGATTATCGCAGTAACTTTTTTGCCCAACTGGTCAGTGTCCCCGTACTTGATCGCTTTATCTACACCACCGGCATTGCCAACACTGCGGGCATTGTTAATTTTTTAGAGCAACGACAATTTGCCCAAGCCCGGCGTATTTACCCAGAAATTATCGATGCCTATTTGGAATCGGCCACCCAACCGCGGGCAGAATATGCGGCCCTGTCCTTTGTGCGGGGAGATTTGTGCTTTGACCTGGCCCAATTTATGCCGGATTTAACCATTGCCACAGCCATTCTTTGGGGAGAATACGCCCAATTTACCCCCCCGGCGATCGGGCGTCGTTTGGCGGCTTTGAACCCCAATGCCATTAAAGCTTTTGTGGAAATTAAAGACGTGGGTTTAACGCCCCATTTAGAATTGCCTGGGGTAACAATTGGGGTGCTCCGTGGGTTTTTGGCCCTGCTCCAATAGTGTGTCAAGATAAATACACCGACGGCAAAATTGGCGTTTGTGCCGACCATCTAATTCCCTTGAGAATCTATGACCAGCAGTGACACCCAGAACAACAAAACACTGGCCGCAATGAAAAATTTTGCGGAGCAGTACGCTAAACGTACGGATACCTATTTCTGTAGTGATCTTTCCGTCACCGCCGTTGTTATCGAGGGTTTAGCTCGCCATAAGGAAGAATTGGGTTCTCCCCTCTGCCCCTGTCGCCACTACGAAGACAAGGAAGCGGAAGTGAAAAATACCTTTTGGAATTGCCCCTGTGTGCCCATGCGGGAACGCAAAGAATGTCACTGCATGCTGTTCTTAACCCCGGACAATGACTTTGCTGGGGATGCCCAGGATATTCCCATGGAAACTTTGGAGGAAGTCAAGGCCAGCATGGCCTAGATTATTGGGATCTATACTTATGAACTTACTTAGCCAGTTATTTGCGCCCCCCTCC
>NZ_JADEWJ010000439.1:0-1516 GCF_015207725.1 Synechocystis sp. LEGE 06083 | reverse complement strand
CTTCACCACCAAGCTGGCCTACGGAGCAGGGGATTTTGGCCCGGCCATCACTGCCAACATTTTGGTGTTTTACCTGCTGTTTTTCCTCACTGATGTGGCGGGGGTGCCGGCGGCCCTGGCGGGTAGTGTGTTGATGATTGGTAAAATTTTTGATGCCATCAATGACCCAATCATTGGCTTGTTGAGTGACCGTACCCGCACTCGTTGGGGTCGCCGTTTGCCTTGGATGTTGGCTGGGATGATTCCCTTTGCCCTGTTGAATTCCGCCCAATGGTTAATTCCCCATTTCAGTGACGATCGCTTAACTAATCAATGGGGATTATTTATTTACTACGTGGCGATCGCCATGGCATTTAATCTGTGTTACACCACGGTTAATTTGCCCTACACTGCCCTAACACCAGAATTGACCCAGAACTATAACGAGCGCACCAGGTTAAATAGTTTTCGGTTTTTCTTTTCCATTGGCGGCAGTATTCTCTCTCTAATTCTTTACATTCTGATCGCTGCCGGTTTACCTGATCGCCCCCAGGCGCAATTTGCCCAATTGGGGGTGATGATTTCCGTGCTTTCCCTCTCTGCTTTACTTTGGAGTGCTTTACGGCTCCAAGAAAAGGGCAAAGATCCCATTCTTTCTCCGACTCTGCGTCGGCGTTTAGCGCCCCTATTAATGACTGCTGGTATTACTTTAATTGCTTTGGCGATCGCCAGAAGCTTTAACTTACTAGGGGCAAGTGGTTTTGACTACATTAGCTTTTTTCTGATTCTACTGGGGCTAATCTGGGGAGGATTTGGTTTTACCCTCCGAGACAGTGCCATAGAAGATCATTTACGAAAGGGAGATGGACCATCCAGTCCTGAGAACACCGAAAGTTTACCCCTGTTTAAACAACTTAAAATTGCCTTCCGCAACCGGGCTTTTTTATTTGTTATCGGTATTTACCTCTGTTCCTGGTTAGCTGTACAACTTACCGCGTCAATTCTGGTTTATTTCGTCGTCAGTTGGATGGGCTTAAGCGAACAACAGTCCGGCACCATTGCCCTCGCCGTCCAAGGTACAGCCCTAGTAATGCTATTTATCTGGCAGGCCCTAGCCCAGTTTTTAGATAAAAAAGTTATTTACTTCCTCGGATCCATGGTGTGGATGGGGGCAGAAGCTGGTCTTTGGTTAGTGCAACCTGGGCAAGTCGCTCTGCTGTACACCCTAGCGGTTTTTGCCGGGGTGGGGGTATCCGTTGCCTACCTCATTCCCTGGTCCATGATTCCCGACGTGGTGGATTTGGACGAATTAAACACTGGCAAACGCCGAGAAGGAGTTTTCTATGCCTTTATGGTGCTACTGCAAAAGGTCGGTTTAGCCCTTGGCTTATTTTTGGTGGGGTTAACCCTCCAAGCCTCTGGATTTATTGCCCGTGTTCCCGGAGAACCCATTCCCACCCAACCCGATAGTGCCCTCTGGGCCATCCGCTTTGCCGTTGCCCCCCTGCCGGCCTTCTTTTTGTTAGGGGGATTAATC
>NZ_JADEWJ010000087.1:0-13831 GCF_015207725.1 Synechocystis sp. LEGE 06083 | reverse complement strand
CTCCCCTACAACCATTGCCATCGGAAGACGATGTTGAGATTCCCCCTACCCCTACTCCATTGGAACTAGGGCCAGAATCTTCTCCTCCCAGCCCCGAGGAAGCGGTGGATACCTGTGGCTTTAGCCCTTCTCCTCCTGCTAACGTAGCGCCCATACCTCTGTTGCAAGGGTCGGTGGATGGCACTCCCCTGGAGGTAAATTTACTGGGCATGACGGTATTTTCGCCCCAGGAGTTGTTAACTTTACCCGCCCTCCAACCCTGGCAAACGGATCCCCCCAGCACCTCCGTTCCCCTTACCATTGCCACGGACTTGACAGCGGCGGAATTTGAAGTTTTATACCAAGGCTTAGTAGAAGGCATTACCCAGCTATACATCAATCAGGGTTACATCACTTCCCAGGCGATCGCCAGACCCATGGAACCAATCCCAAATGGGGGGGGGTTAGAACAGCCAATCCAGGTGGTGGAAGGCCAGGTAGAGTCAATCCAAGTACGGGGTCGGGGACGTTTGCGCCCAGCTTATATCTGTGACCGGGTTGTCCAGGGAGTCCATAGCCCCGTTAATGTGGGTCAGTTGGAGGAACGTCTGCGGCTGTTGCAAATTAACCCCATGCTGGAAAAGGTGCAAGCTAGCCTTCTGCCCACGGGGAAGGTGGGTCTGAGCAATTTATCCGTCACGGTGGAAGAAGCCTTTCCCTTCAGTGCCAACCTCAGCTTTGATAACTATTCCCCCATTAGTTTGGGCAGTGAACGCATCGGTATTAACTTGGACTACAAAAACCTCACCGGCCTTGGCGATCGCCTGTCAGGGAGCTATTACGTTTCCACCACTGGGGGTTTAGACATCCTGGATTTTAATTACCGGGTGCCCCTCAATCCCACCGATGGCACTCTACAGTTGCGCTTTGTGCCCACCTGGACCAGAATCACCCAATCTCCCTTCGACGTTTTTAATATCACCGGCAGTAACCCCCTGTACGAAGTTAGTTACCGCCAACCCCTCTGGACCTCTTTAACAGATGAATTTGCCCTGAGTTTTGGTTTTCGCTACCAGGATGGTCGCACTTTGGGGCTAAACCGTCCCGATTTGACCAACGTCAGCCGCACCAGCGTGTTCCAATTTGGCCAGGACTATACCCTGCGGGATCAAAACGGGTTGTGGTTTTTCCGTTCCCAAATGAACCTCGGCACGGGGCTATTCGATGCCACCACCAATCCCAGCCCCCTACCCAGTGGGGAATTTTTCAGTTGGCTGGGGCAGGCCCAACGCCTACAAAGACTGGATGACAATAACTTGCTTATTGTGCAGGCGGACCTCCAGCTCACCCCCGATAGTTTATTGCCGGATTATCTGTTCATCATTGGGGGCGGGCAATCCCTGCGGGGCTATCGACAAAATGCCCGTTCCGCTGACAACGGCGTTCGTCTCTCGGTGGAAAATCGCATCACCTTGGCCAGGGATGGGGATAATAAGTCAGTGTTTGAATTGGCCCCCTTTGTGGACTTTGGGGCAGTGTGGAACAGTGCTGGCAACCCCACCCAGTTACCCCCCAATTCTGTGCTGGTGGGCCCCGGACTGGGGATCATTTGGCGGGATATTTTGGGTATGAGCGGGTTAAACTTTCGGTTTGACTATGGCATCCCCGTGATTAAGTTGGATAACCTGACCGGCAATTGGCAAAATGATGGTCTGTATTTCCAGCTCAATTACCGTCCGCCCTTTGGTAAGTAGCTGAGATCGGATTGGAGAAATGGCTCGGTTTTCCCCATTATTCAAGGAAATCCCGGTCAAAATTGACCATCATGGCTGGAGCTTTGATTGGTCAACCTAACCTAACCAGCTAAACACGCTCTTACACAAATCAGTTTCTCAAAACCACCTACTCAATATTGATGGTGGTGGGGGAACCACTATCACCGCCGTTGTTAGTTTGATTTGTGCCTGGGCGATGACTGCGGCGATATTCCCGATAGAGGCGATCGCGCCATTCAAAAAACGTACTGTAGGCACTGTTATCCGCCAAACCAGGAATGCCCTTACCCTTCAATTCCTGGGCAATGTTTAAATAGTCACCGCCGGGGATTTTGATCACCATACTCAACGCAGCCACCGTTAAATCCGCCAAAGTTGGGCGATCGCCAATTAAATAGGGCTGATGTTGCAAAATTAACGTTAAGGCTTCCAAGTCCTGATGGAGGCCCCGCATAGCTTCCTTGACCGCATCACCACCAAAACCAACGCCACTACCGAGTAAATCCAACATGGCCGGGGGCACTGCACTGACTAAATTTTTGAAAATACCAGGGGTTTGTTTGGGCAAAATAGAAGCCCTCAAACCAGGATTTTGATTCAATGCCCCCACCATGGCCACCCGACCTTTCAGCCCGATGGATTCGTCTGCCCATTCTTCCATCAACAAACATTGTCCCCGTTGCACCGGATCGTGGGGCAGGAGAGGGTTTTCGGGATATTTACGGTCTAGGTAGAGGGCAATTTCCGTCGAATCGGCAATGACAATGTCCCCATCCTTGAGCACTGGCACCTTGGTTTGTCCAGAAAGACGGAGCAACTCCAACTGGCCAACCCCTGGCACCACTTCCACTGTCCGATAATCCAACCCCTTAAAGTCGAGAATGAGCCGGACTTTTTCCGAATATTGGGACAGTTCAAACTGATGAAGCTCAAGCATAGTGAGGATTTTTGTGCTGGGTGTACAATCGAAGACAAATTTTGTTTTAAGTCCAACATAACACGACTTTCTCACACCGTCGGAGTAAGACAGTCCGCGTCGTCCACTACGCATAGGATAAACCCCAAAATTACTAATAGTTGTCGCCGCAATTTTTTGATCACAGGTAAGACTTTTATGGACTATTTTTTGGTTTGTGGGCTGGGATATCTGGGGCAGCACTGCGTTGTCGCTTTGAAAAATTTTGGCGTTAAAATAATTGCTATTGAAAAACAGCTACCGCCCCAGTGGGAAATTAAAAACTTAGATAATTACTTAGACCAATTAATTATTGGCGATTGCAGTAAATCTAGTATTTTACTTCAGTTACCTATCAACCACATTCGGGCCGCTTTAATTGTTACCACCATCGAAAAAATCAATATCGAAACAGCTATAACTATCCGTGCCTTAAATCCCCAAACTCGTTTAGTGGTTAGAAGTGTAAGAGATAATCTCAATTCTTTGTTGAGCAACGAGCTAGGAAATTTTGTAGCCTATGAACCCAAACATTTACCAGCCAATGCTTATGCTCTTTCCGCCCTAGGTAAAGAAACCATTAGCTTACTGAATCTAGGAGGACTAAGAATTAGAATTAATCGTTTGCAAGTTCCTGATTATCACCATTGGCTAAGCTATAATTTTTTGGATGAAATTAACAATCGTCATCGTCGTATTTTAAGCCATAATCACCAGGGAGATTTGCCGCCTCGATCAATTGATTTTCATTGCTGGCATCCAGAAGCAAAAATTCAAGCCCAGGATACGATTATTTATGTAGAAACAGAAGAAAATTATTTCTTAAATAAAGGATATAATTTTAATTTAAATAGGAAAAATAACAACTTAAACTTTTCGCATTTTCGAAGCCTAATTCAAACTAAGATTAGTAGCTGGATCAAGAATTTTTGGAGCTTAAGTCTTAAGCAACAGGTAGCAAAAGTTGCTATTATCTATGGCTTGATAGTGTTTTTACTTTTAATTATAGGGACGATATTATTCAGTTTTTTCTATCCCGGTACCACCTTACTTTCTTCCTTTTATGTAACTGCTATTTTACTACTAGGAGGTTACTCTGACTTGTTCGACTCCTTTGAACCTATATCAGCTTTGCCAGAATGGTTACAGTTATTCAGTCTAGCTCTGACCGTTACCGGTACCGCCTTTGTCGGGGTTCTATATGCCCTATTAACCCAAGCCCTGTTATCGTCTAAATTTCAGTTTTACAATAAACGTCCCCCTATTCCAAAAGCAGATCATGTGGTGATTATTGGACTAGGCAAACTTGGACAAGAAATTGCTAATAAATTGCGGGAATTGAAAATCAATGTGTTAGGTATAACCTTTAATACCATTGCTAGCCAGTCAGATTTTTTAGATATTCCCTTAATTTACGGCCATAACTTAGTTGATAGCCTACAATTAGCTAATCTAGAAACCGCCAGCAGTGTTATTGTTGTTACTGATGATGACATTGTTAATATTGAAACGGCATTGCTAACTCAAAAAATCAATCCCCGTTGTCAATTAGTAATTCGCACTAATGGTGATACATTGACGAAAAATTTAGGAGGATTATTACCAGCAGCAATTATCATTGACCCCTATGTAGCAGCAGCAGAAGTGTTCACTGGAGCAGCTTTTGGAGAAAATATCCTTGGTTTATCCTGTTGGCAAGAACAGACAGTTTTGGCCACCCAATATTACATTGAAGAACAAGATACACTCCAGGGCTTATTAATTGCGGAAGTGGCTTATGGCTATGGAGTTGTCCCGATAATTTATCAGGAAAAATCCGAGGATGAGCCAATTTTCTTGCCCTCGGAAGACCGACGTCTAATTCCAGGTAATTTGCTGATTGTCTTGGCAACGATAGCAGGATTAAAAGCTATTGAAGCAGGGGATTTAAAACCAAAACAATGGAAGCTTAAAATCATCAAAGCTAGTTCTAAAATGTCAATTTTTGATGGTATTACTGCCATTGCTCGCATTGCAGGTTGTCCTTTGAAAACGGCGACGGAAACAATGAATAATTTGCCAGCAATTTTGCCATTTAAAATGTACTACTATCAAGCAATGAAGCTTAAAAAAATGCTTCAGCAAAATCAAATTGAAAGCGTTGTTGAGCAAAATTCCTCTCCAATTTCTTAGTCGGTAAGACTCTCATTCCTCTCCCTGACAGAATTGCCGTAGAATACTAATGGCAATAGGTTTCTTTGTCATGCCCAACGGCGATCGCCTTACGTTGTTTCCTTCTAACCTGATCCCATGGCCCTTAGCTTTAGTAAATACCACGGTCTCGGCAACGATTTTATTTTGGTGGACAACCGTCAGAGTGCGGCTCCCTGCTTAACCCCAGACCAAGCCCAACTGTTGTGCGATCGCCATTTTGGCATCGGGGCGGACGGGGTGATTTTTGCTTTGCCAGGGCAAGGGGGAACGGATTACACCATGCGGATTTTTAATTCCGATGGTTCGGAGCCGGAAATGTGCGGCAATGGCATCCGTTGTTTGGCTAAATTTTTGGCAGATTTGGAAGGGGTAGGGGAAAAGACCTATCGCATCCACACCTTAGCGGGGGTAATCACCCCCCAACTGTTGGCCGATGGCCAAGTCAAAGTGGACATGGGGGAACCCCAATTGTTAGTGGAGCTTATTCCCACCACCTTGGCTAAACCGGGGGAAAAAGTGGTGGATCTACCCTTGGCAGTGGCGGGGCAAACCTGGGCTGTGACCTGTGTGAGCATGGGTAATCCCCATTGTTTGACTTTTGTGGACGATGTGGACAGTCTTAACTTGACGGAGATTGGTCCTTTGTTTGAAAACCATCCCCAGTTTCCCCAACGGACTAATACGGAGTTTATTCAGGTCTTAGCGGGCGATCGCCTGAAAATGCGAGTCTGGGAAAGGGGAGCGGGCATTACCTTGGCCTGTGGGACGGGGGCCTGTGCCACAGTGGTGGCGGCGGTGTTGACCGGTAGAAGCGATCGGCTTTGTACGGTGCAATTACCAGGGGGCGATTTGGAAATTGAATGGTCTGTCCAGGACAATCGGCTTTATATGACGGGGCCAGCTCAAAAGGTCTTCAGCGGCCAGACAGAGATTTGAATGTTTAAAAATGGGTTCTAAAAACTCCCTGAATACTGAAGTTGGAGGGAAACTACAAAAAGTCCCCCAGAATTACGGTCTCTTTAGTAGGTCGATTTAGGGAACAAACTGCAACTTCACCAACGGACTTTCAAATCCCAAAACACAGCACCTTTGTTCTTTTTCCACGGAGGACATTGCTGATGGTGCCGGAACAGAGGCATTGAGTAGGGGAACCCATTTTTGGCCAATGCATTGATGCTGTACGGCCAATCTGTTCAACTTGGGGACGGCCATGCCCTAGAATTTGATGGACATCTTTTCAGCCCAACGCCGCTATTTTTCCACAATATATTTAGTTAAGCAGCTCGATGAACATCCCCATCCTTGACCTTAAGCCCCAGTACCAAAGGATCAAAGCCGAAATTCAACAGGCGGTGAATGGTGTCTTGGAATCGGGACAATTCATTTTGGGCAAAACCGTTGCAGATTTTGAGCAAGCCGCCGCCGATTATCTGGGGGTAAAGTATGCCATTGGGGTTAACTCTGGCACCGATGCTCTGATGATTGGGCTAAGGGCATTGGGCATTGGCCCGGGGGACGAGGTAATTACTACCCCTTTTTCCTTTTTTGCTACGGCGGAATCCATCAGTAATGTGGGAGCTAAACCGGTTTTTGTCGATGTGGCGATCGCCGACTTTAACCTCAATCCAAGCAAAATTAAGGCGGCCATCACCACCCGCACTAAGGCAATTATGCCCGTCCATTTATTTGGTCAACCGGCGGCCATGGCCCAAATTAAAGCCCTTGCCCATGACCATGGTTTGAAAATTATTGAAGATTGTGCCCAATCCTTTGGGGCCGTCTATGCCGGGGATTGCTTGGGTTGTGACCAGGACTGTGATGACCAGGTTAAACAGGCCCTCATGGGTAAATACACTGGAGCGCTGGGGGATGTGGGCGCCTTTTCCTTTTTTCCTACTAAAAATCTGGGAGCCTACGGTGACGGCGGTTTAATCACCACCAATGACGAGGCGATCGCCGATTTGGCCCGCTGCCTGAGGGTACACGGTTCCAGACAACGCTACCAAAACGAAATGCTAGGCTACAACTCCCGTTTGGATGCGTTGCAAGCCGCGATTTTGAACGTCAAACTCTCCCATTTAAAGGAATGGAGCGCCGGCCGTCGTCGGGTGGCCCGAACCTATAATGACTTGTTCCAAGGGGTGGAAGGCATTGTTACGCCCACCATCACCACTGGTCATGTATTTCACCAATACACCCTGCGGATTTTGAACGGCAAAAGGGATGCCCTCGCTCAAGCAATGCAAAGTATTGGTATCAGTACCATGATCTATTACCCTGTGCCCCAGGATCAATTGCCGGTGTACCGGGGTCAGTATGCCCCCAACCCCATCAGCGATCGCCTAGCCACGGAGGTATTGAGTTTGCCCATCTGGCCGGAAATGGAAACGGAAACGGTGCAAACGGTGGCTGAAAAAATTATCCAAGTTTTGCCCAGCCTTTAAACTTTCTGCAACCATCAATTACCTATGCCCATGGAAGCCGGACAACAATTCCTCACCCCTGCCGAGTCCCACGCCGTTGATGGGGCCCTGCTCAGTCAGCCGGAAAAGTTTCTCACCCGTCTCACCATTTCTTCCTTCCGACTTTTGCAAACCATTGCTGAAGAAGAACAATTGGCGATCGCCGATCTGACCCCAGAAATTATCATTGCCTGGTTTGAAAAGGATGCCAAAAGGAAACGGGAGCAGGGGGCAGAAAAGCCGGTACTAGATTGGTAAGCTCCCAAACCATTTCCGTCAAAACAGCCTAAGTGAACGTGAGTTAGAGAGCTAAAAAGTCGCAATAAGTTGGTAATTTGGAATGGCGAAGGAAGGCTTGTCAGGGTGTTAAGAGTAGGCAATGAGCCCGGAGACCAAATTCACAAGAAAATTAAAAAGACTACGATGTCTGGAATGTTCGATTTTGGGTGGTGTTATCTGTGTAGTGAAAGTATAAAATGGATGGCAATTACGACAGGGATAGCACTTTCGAGCTACTTGCATCTTTATTCCATAAAGTTTAGCTATAGTAGAAATCATATCAACTTGCACCACTGAATTGACTGATTGAGCCATGAGTAATAATGACAAAGATAAACGCCCCCTCTGTCCATCGTGCGGTTCATTACATATTTTGAAGAATGGCAGCATTCACAATAAAAAACGAAGGTATTTATGAAAAGAATGCGGCAGGCAATTTGTGGAAAACCCTACCAAACATTATATAAGCAAGCAAGAAATTGAATACATTAAACGAAGTCTTCTAGAGCAAATTTCTCTAAGAGTTCTGTCACGAATACCGGGAATATCAATGAAGTGGTTGCAGAATTATGTTAATAAGTTTTATCGCTCAATCTCTTTTGAAACAAGTAGTCTAACGTCTTGCTTTAATGGTTTGATTCTCGAATGTGATGAGTTATGGTCATTTGTTTGCTCAAAAGAAAACACTGTTTATCTTTGGTTAGCATTAAACAGAAATATGAAGAAAATTTTGGCTTTCATTTGGGTGATAGGACAAGAAAAGATGCTCAGCAATTCTGGGAGTCAATACCCTAAAAATATCGAGAAAGTGCAGAGATTTATACAGACTTTTGGTAGTCTTATCAGGATGTCGTGCCGGCAAAAACACCATCCAAGTGGTAAAGAAACTGGAGAAACTAGCCATATAGAAAGATTCAATAATAACCTAAGGCAAAGATGCTCAAAATTGCTCAGGAAGTGCCTTTCATTTTCTAAAGACTTCTTCAATCATGAATCTGCTATTTTATATTTTATCAACCACTATAATGAGGATTTAAGGTTGGCTTTATCTTAACTTCAGTACATGAATAATACTAGCTAAAAACAAAAGTCCCCCAAAATCTGAGCTTCAGGGGACAAGGAAAACGGCTATGTATTTCCCCAGAGTTTGACCTTCCGGGGATAGTTGCCGAGAAAGAAATTAGTGCAGTTGGATTACTTTGGGGCTTTCCTTCATATGGACAGTGTCCACAAAGCGGGCGGTGCTGGACTGGCTGGAAATGACCAAGCTTTGGGTCCGCACACCACCATGGAAGAAGCGTACCCCTTCCATCAAAGTGCCAGGGGTGATGCCACAGGCGGCAAATAGTACCGTTTCGCCACAGGCCAATTCTTCGCAGTTATAAACCTGGTCAGGATTTTTAATACCCATGGAAGCGAGCCGCTCTAGGTTACCTTCCCGGCTTTCACCGATCAGGCCAGTTTTAACCACTTCGGGATCGTAAATTAACTGACCCTGGAAGTGACCCCCCAGACAGCGCATGGCAGCAGCGGAAATTACCCCTTCAGGAGCAGCACCGATACCCATCAGAGCGTGGATGTTGGTGCCGGAAAAAGCACAGGAAATGGCGGCGGAAACGTCTCCATCACTGATGAGGCGGACCCGAGCGCCAGCGTTGCGGATTTCTTGGATCAATTCTTTGTGGCGGGGACGATCCATGACTACTACCACCAATTCTTCGATGCTGCGATTGAGGCAATCGGAGAGAATTTTCAGGTTTTCGGTGGCAGATTTATCAATGTCAACGTGACCCTTGGCCGCCGGGGGGGCCGCCAGTTTTTTCATGTAGAAATCGGGAGCGGCAAACAAACCACCTTTTTCAGAAATAGCCAACACTGCCATGGAACCATTTTGACCATAAGCCACTAGGTTGGTACCTTCACAGGGGTCAACGGCAATGTCAATTTCCACCAATTCGTCGGGATTGCAGAAGGATTTGGCATCTTCCCTGGTGCAAATGCCTACTTCTTCGCCGATGTAGAGCATGGGTGCGTCATCCCTTTCCCCCTCGCCAATGACGATGCGGCCCCGCATATGAATTCTGTTCATCCGTTCCCGCATGGCTTCTACGGCCACTTGGTCGGCGGTGTTTTTTTCACCTTTGCCCATCCATTTTGCCGAGGCGATCGCCGCTTGTTCTACGACTTCAATAATTTCTAAACCGAGGGTGCTGTCCACGAATTGAATCCTCCCAACTGCTGATTAGGTTTCCCTAGCTTGTGATTAAGTGTTAATAGTCAAAAGTCTATCAGAGGGGGGGATCAGCGTACAGCATTGCCGAGGAGGGGAAGTCGGCTTTGGCCCTGACCGCGGCGGGACCAAAAGATCCCTTAAGATTAAGAGTTGGGCGGATTGTCTGCCTGCTTTTTGACTGCTTTGAACCATTCCACTGCCAAATTCAGCTAATTGTGATCATGACTGAGTCCGTAATCTCCCCAGAAGATGCTTTCAACCAGGCGATCGCCAGATATAACGGGGGGGAAGGCCCCGAAACCCTGATTCCAGTATTTAAGGAAATTGCCGATAGCTCCCCGAAAAACGCCACGGTGTGGGCCTGCCTTGCTTGGCTGTATCTCCTAGACGACAAGCCAACTTTGGCTTTCAAAGCGGCCCAGCGGTCGGTGAAAATCGACGGCTACCACCCCCAGGCCAGGGTTAACTATGCCCTGGCCATGCTGGCCAATAAAAAAACTGGTGTACGGGAACAGGTGGAATTGGCGGCCCAAATGATGTCCTTCGATCAAGAAATTGCTACTGGGGTGATGGAAAGCTTGGATGACGGTCTCCAACGTAAGCCCGATTGGCGGGACATTGAACGGATTAAAAAATGGCTGACGGAATAGCCTGTCCCATTGGCCTTATTTAGTTAGGCAAAATTCAAGCAACCAATCAGTCTCTGGCGTTGGTTTGTTACCTTGAATAGAATTCCCCACCTTGTTCCAATATCTCCAGCCCATGACCCCGGCCAAAATTCGTAACGCATTATTAGCCGTAGTGGCGATCGCCCTGAGTGCGGCCCTTTATCTCGGTTTTCAAACCCAAACCCAGGGCACTTCCCTGGAAGCCCAAGCCCAGCGGGCCATCCCCCTGGCCACAGCCCTGGACAATGGTCGTCCCACCTTGGTGGAGTTCTATGCCAATTGGTGTACTAGCTGTCAAGCCATGGCTCCGGATTTAGCAGAGTTGAAGAAAAACTATGGCGGGTCAGTTAACTTTGCCATGCTCAATGTGGACAACAATAAATGGTTGCCTGAAGTGCTGCGCTATCGGGTGGATGGTATTCCCCATTTTGTTTACCTGGATGACACCGGCACGGCGATCGCCGAGAGCATTGGAGAACAACCGTTGGGAGTGTTGGAGCAAAACATCACTGCCCTGTTAGCCCACGAACCGATCCCCTACGCCAATGTCACTGGCCAAACTTCGGTGGTGGAAAACCGCACCATTGAAGCTGACCCCACCTCTCCCCGCAGTCACGGCAATCCCCGCCCAGGCTAGGGAATTAACTAAACATAGCTAGAAACTATGCCAATCATTAAACTGCTACAGGTTCGGCTATCCAGCCCTTGGGCGATCGGCTAGTATCTATTTGTGTGTGAGGAGTAAGATTAATAAGGAAGCAACCGGAGGGTCGAAACATGGCAAGACTCCTTGCGGACTTCCTTATTTTTTTGCCTATTTTCCCAATTAAGCTCGCCGACCTAGTCAAGACTCAGGGTTAGGGTTATCCCAAGGGAATCTGGAAGTGCAGAACACAGCCCGTTTCAACAGGGCAGAGGCAGTTCAATCCGACACAATCGCCGACTGTTTAAATCTTTTTCCCGGCAAAACAGAGGCAATTCCCAGAGCAGTAAGCAATGAACTGGGCCCTGTCTGCCCGTTAACAAAAGTTTATGGTATATTCAAATACAGCGGTGAAGGATTGATATTTCCCCATGGAACTGTCTGCCGCCCCAAGGTTTATTTACCTAGCCTCCATTCGATCGCCTGACTGAGTTTTTGGCTTGATCGAACTCCCTCTGCATCCTCAAACTTACTGCTTTATGTTGGTACTTTCCATCCTATCTTTGGCTTTAGCCTCTTTTTCTGCCATCCTTTGCTTCACTGTGCAGGAAGACGTAATCAGGGCCTCGTTAGGATGTGTGGCAGTGTTATCCATTTTAGTTACCCTGTTTTTTGCTCCCTGGGCCTTAAAACTGACCTTGGCCGCAGTTCCCTTCGGTGTGGAGCGATTTTATCGTTTAAGTCAAAACACTCCTATGGAATAGGTTCATCGACGATATATTGCCCAATATTGACCAGATCTTTCAAGTTTCCGAACGCTTAGTTAAAAGGCGTATTTTTACTAACACCTCCAACCTATTAACTCCCTCCATCATTGCCAGAGGGTTGTTTTTGCACAATTAACTGAATCATCAACAAAATTAGGCCGATCGCCACAAAGGCAAAAATAAAGGTGCCCATGGAGGCTAGTCCCAACACCAAAGTTCTCACCGCTGAAGCAATGCGCTGGACAATGGCCTTATCGGATAACATCGGCTTACTGGCAAAACTAACGGCGATCGCCGAAGTCAGCAAATACAACCCCCAGGCCAGGGAAGCGGAAATGCCGGAACCGACCAAGCAACGCAGGGGAGTGGGGGGCACTGGCTCCATTTTAGTTGGTTGGGGGGAAGGTTCAGTCATGGGCAAACCCTCAAAAGTGTCATTGCAGAAAACATAGGGAAAAAATTATCCATCACCAAGAACCATCCATAACTGTATTAAGTAAATTACTGCGCCCAATTCTCCAGATCTCCCAGCGCTAAAGCCCTGTATTATCCCTAAGCGGTAGAATAATACCACGATCCATCTAGCGGTTCCAAGCCTGGAATTGTTTGATTTCCCTGGACTTTGTCAAACCCCATGACTGTATCTTCCCCAGTAAATTCCGCCGTTGACCTCATCCCCCAGCTTGAAAAAATATTGGGGCAAGATGGGGTAATTAAACGCAAAGATGAGCTCTTCACCTATGAATGCGACGGTTTAACGGGTTATCGGCAACGGCCGGCCCTGGTGGTATTACCCCGCACAACGGAACAGGTGGCCGCAGTAGTTAAACTCTGCCACGATCGCCAAATTCCGTGGATTGCTAGGGGAGCTGGCACCGGGTTATCAGGGGGAGCCTTACCGGGGACAGATAGCCTGTTAATTGTCACCACTCGCATGCAAAAAATTTTGGCAGTGGATTACGACAATCAAACCATTGTTGTCCAACCAGGAGTAGTGAATAACTGGGTTACCCAAACCGTTAGTGGCGCAGGCTTTTACTATGCTCCTGATCCTTCCAGTCAGATTGTTTGTTCCATTGGCGGTAACATTGCCGAGAACTCCGGTGGAGTCCATTGTTTGAAATACGGCACCACTACTAACCATGTACTGGGGCTAAAGCTGGTCATTCCTGACGGTTCCATTGTGGAAGTGGGGGGACCAGTTGCGGAAATGCCCGGCTATGACCTAACCGGCCTATTTGTCGGGTCGGAAGGAACCCTAGGCATTGCCACGGAAATTACCCTAAAAATTCTCAAAACCCCAGAATCCATCTGTGTTATATTGGCAGACTTTCTTTCCCTCGAAGCCACGGCCCAATCCGTAGCCGATATCATTGCGGCGGGCATCGTCCCGGCGGGCATGGAAATTATGGACAATTTCAGTATCAATGCAGTGGAAGATGTGGTGGCCACTAATTGTTACCCTAGGGATGCGGCGGCCATTCTTCTAGTAGAACTAGACGGTCTTCCCATTGAAGTGGAATTAAACCAAGCCAAAGTAGAGGAAATTTGCCGTAATAATGGAGCCCGCAATACGGCGATCGCCTATGACCAAGAAACCCGCTTAAAAATGTGGAAAGGCAGGAAAGCGGCCTTTGCGGCGGCGGGTAAACTAAGCCCCAGTTACTTTGTCCAAGATGGGGTAGTGCCCCGCACTCAATTAGTACAAATTTTAAGTGATATTAACGCTTTGAGCGAAAAATACGGCTTTGCCATTGCTAATGTTTTTCATGCTGGAGACGGGAATTTACATCCCCTAATTTTGTACGACCAAAAAGTACCGGGAGCTTGGGAAAAAGTAGAAGAATTGGGGGGAGAAATCCTTAAGCGCTGTGTGG
>NZ_JADEWJ010000086.1:0-13833 GCF_015207725.1 Synechocystis sp. LEGE 06083 | reverse complement strand
GTCTTGCTTTATTAACTTTGAGATCCCGCCCCATCCATTCGGCTCCATCCAGAGCTTCAATGGCGGCCGCTTCTTCCGTTTCGGAAGACATTTCAACAAAACCGAAGCCCCGCATGCGACCAGTTTCCCGATCAGTGGGGAGTTGAACCCGCTTAACAGTGCCGTATTCGGAGAAGACAGTCAAAACGTCATCTTCGGTGGCTTGATAAGAAAGGTTCCCGACATAAATGGACATAAATTAGCTCCAAAACCAGAGAAAAGAAAGAGAGTGGGTTTCGGAGAGAAGCCTGCTAAGCGTAACCATAAACAATGCACTAACACTCATAACAAGTGCGTCTACCGATCCTTAATCTCACTGGCTGATCATAGCACCAACCGCCAGAATTTGATGGCTAATTTGTCTAGATGTCTTCACAAGGGAGAATTTTCACCAAAACCCTCCCCAGCCCTCGGTCAACTGACCCTAGGATTTGCCCAAAAGGGGCTTCCATTTGTCCGGTTCAAAGGCTTCTCCTTTGAGCATACGATTCCAATACAACCAGGGCAAAACATGACGTTTTACTAGCCACATGCTCCAACGCTCCTGGGTGGGGTCAAAGGGAAAGCTGGATTTGGGCTGGCCGTCGTAGTCAAATTCCGCCATGATGGTTTTGCCGTAGCCAGTGACCAAGGGACAACAGGTGTAACCGCCATATTGTTCCGTGGGTTGTTTGCTGTTTAACAAGCCCAAAAGGTTGGTGGCCACCACGGGGGCCTGTTTCCGTACCGCCGCCGCTGTGCGGGATGTGGGCAGGGAAGAGGCATCCCCCAAACTAAATACATTGCTGTAGCGATTATGTTGCAGGGTGAATTTATCGACATCAACCCAACCACCGGTTGCCGCTGCCAGGGGACTGTTTTTAATAAAATCCGGGGCGGCCATGGGGGGCGCCACATGGATGATGTCGTAGGGCAGGGTGACTTCCGTTTCCCCATTGACAGTAAAGGTAGCTTCTTTGGTATCGGGATTAATGGCTTTGAGGTTATGGTGGTAGCGCACATCAATATCCTTGCTGGCTGCTACTTTTTCTAGGGACTCGCAGTAACCAGGGATGCCAAAGATTTTTCCCACCGCCACCCCATAGGTAATGGTGGTTTTATCTCGCACACCATTTTTACGGAAGGTTTCGTCCGCTAGATACATAATTTTTTGCGGTGCGCCGGCACATTTAATCGGTGTGGCCGGAAAGGTAAAGAGGGCATTGCCTCCTTTGAAATTTTGCAACAGCTCCCAGGTGTAGGGGGCATAGCGGCGATCGTAGTTGCTGGTGACGCCATTTTTACCGAGGGATTCCTGGAGCCCCGGAATTAGGTGCCAATTGATTTGAATGCCGGGACAAACCACCAGATATTCGTAGCTGAGACAACGGCCATCTTGGAGGGTGAGGGAATTATTGTCCGGGTCGAAACTGGCGACGCTGGCTTTGATCCACTTGGCGCCGCTGGGAATGCAATCCTGCTCTGCTTTGATGGTGTCTTCCATGGCGAAGGCTCCCCCCCCCACTAAAGTCCAGGCTGGCTGGTAGTAGTGCTTATCGCAGGGTTCGACGATCGCCAGGTCGAGTTTGGGTTGCTGTTTTAATAACTGGGCGGCAACGGTGATACCTGCGGCTCCCCCTCCAACAACGATAATTTGATGGTTCAATGCAGTCATGGTGTTTGGCTAAAATCCGATAATCTCTTTTGCTTCAGACTGTTGTCGTACAGTGTGATCTTTATTCTGCCCTAGGGCCTGGCTCCCGGAAAAAATTTAATCCTTTTTCTGGCGATCGCCCTTGGTCTGGCCCGATCCTAGGAGTAACCCTTGATCCATCAACCATCGATGTTTTTGGCATTTTTCCCCATGGACAATTCCCTGATTAGTGAAGTGTGGCGGCAAAGTTTGGCCTTCCCCTGGCTTACCGGTATTGTGCTCAATAGTTTGCTGTTGGCCTTAGCGGCGATCGCCCCGAAGAAGCTTTTAACCACTGCGGGTTACGGCCATGCCTGGGTGCTGGGGGTAATCATTTGGGCCGCCCTGGGCTGGCAAGGGTACCTGGTGGTTTTAGCCTATTTTTTGGTGGGTTCCGCGGTCACCCGCATTGGCCAAGCGGAAAAGGAAGCCGCTGGCATTGCTGAAAAAAGATCCGGCCAACGGGGCCCGGAAAATGTCTGGGGTTCTGCCTTGACTGCTGCTTTCTGTGCCCTGGCGATCGCCTTTGGTCCGCAGGAGTGGCAACCCTGGTTAGCGTTGGGTTACGTCGCTAGTTTTAGCACCAAATTATCGGACACCACCGCCAGCGAAGTGGGCAAAGCCTACGGTAAAAGCACTTTTTTAATTACCACCCTGCAACCAGTACCGAGGGGAACGGAGGGAGCCGTGAGTGTGGAAGGCACCGTGGCGGGATTTGTGGCCGGGTTAGCTCTAGCATTTTTAGGTTACGGCTTGGGATTGATCACCCTAGGGGGCGTTATGTTCTCCACCCTGGCCGCCTTTGGGGCCACCAACCTAGAGAGTGTGATTGGGGCAACGTTGCAAAACAAATGGCCCTGGCTCACCAATGAAGTAGTTAACGGCATTAACACTTTCCTGGGCGCGGCGATCGCCATTGGCATGGCAGCTACGGTCCAGTTGATTTAAAAGCAAACTAGTATGATTCAATTTCTCCACGGGCAAGTTATTACAGTCACAAAAAATATTCAGAACCGTTGGTTTTTAATTTTGTCCGTTAATGGGGTGGGTTATGAGTTGCAGGTGCCCCATTCTTTAGCCCAACAATGGACTCCGCCGCCCCCGGAACCCCAACAGGTTTTTACCCACCTCTTGGTACGCCAGGACCAGATGGCCCTATTTGGTTTTGGTCGCCTGGCGGAAAGGGATTTATTTGGTCAATTGATGGGGGTAACCGGCATCGGGGCCCAGTTGGCGATCGCCTTAATTGAAACGCTGGGTTTTGAAGGCTTGGTGCAGGCAGTGGTGACGGGCAATATCAAACAATTATGCCAAACGCCGGGGGTAGGGAAAAAGGGAGCAGAACGGTTAGCCCTGGAGCTGAAAAGTAAGTTATCCCAATGGCACAAGCTACAAATGGGGGCTGGAGAAATTGACTCTGTCCTGCCCCAGACTGCCCTACTGGAAGACCTAGAAATGACCCTATTAGCCTTGGGTTACAGTCAGACGGAAATCCAGCAGGCGATCGCCATGGTCAGCCAATTTCCAGAGGTGGCCCAGAGTGACGATCCTGAAATTTGGATCCGCCAGGCGATCGGTTGGTTAAGTGATCATTGAGGGGGAGATTGCTGACTTTCTAAAGTAGTAATTAAACGATTAATAGAATCGGTTAAATTAGTTTGGGCTTCTAGCATCGGATCTGGCTGCACTTCCGCCACAATTTCTTCCTCCACTGCTTTTTTACGTTGCATTTTTTCGATGGCTTTAATGATGAGGAAAATCACAAAAGCAATAATAATAAAGTTCACCACTGCAATCACTAATTCCCCTAAACCTAGGGGTAAATCCTGTAATTGACTGACACCGGCTTGATCCAGCACTGGTTGGAGCAAAATTGCCATTAACCAAGCTACAAATGCATTAACAATGTTGGTAAAAGCACCACCAATTACTACGGCTACGGCCAGATCTACCACGTTACCCCGCAGGATAAAATCCTTAAAGTCCCGCCAGAATCCACCGGCCCCTTGTCGTCCACTTTTAGCCATGGGTTTAACTCCTCTTTTGTACTAAAATATTGTTAATTATTCAGTGGTATCATAGCAGTTTTCAGCGCTACCATTAAATCGGTTGGGCAGACGCTCAGCACTTAATTACCGAGACCATATTTGTCGATGAAACCAACTGGTTGGAACCAATTTTTACTAGACATTACCCACGACTACAACCTACGGGGCAAGCTTAAGGAGGTATTTTTAGCTCGCTTTGCCTACGAACATTGGCGCAAGTCCGACCTGGAGGTGTGGGAGATTGCTGAGGCCGCTAGCCATGAAACTTACAAAAAACAAATGACCCAAATTTACGGGGTTTTTGCCAATGATAAGCCAGGGGGTTGCCCAGAATTGGATGCCAGCAGTCGCGGACCAGGCAAGTTCCAACTGTTGCGAGATTGGTTTAAGGAGGTCAAATATCCCCAATGGCAGAGTGAGCAATTGGCCGGCGGCATTAATGGCCTTACCCCAGCATTAACCGTTGGCCGGGGCAGTCCCCTGGGAGATAACGTCATCTATGTTCTACGGCTGCCCACAGAGCAACAATGTCTTGAGGAACTGACCAGGGGGGGAGCCCTATTGCGCATTAAAGCTCCGGAAAAAATGGGCAAAACATCCCTATTACAATTTTTGCTAGGGGAAGTGGAGGCAACGGGCGATCGCCATATTTATCTCAATCTCCAAACGGCGGAAAGTGCCATGTTTAGTAACCTAGATAAATTTTTACGGTGGTTCTGTGCCAACCTCAGTCGGGAATTGGGTATTAAACCCAACTTAGATGACTATTGGGACGAAGAATTGTTTGGCAGTTTAGTTAGTTGTAAAACCTACGTACAAGATTATTTACTTGGTCAAACTGACCGGGCCTTAGTGCTGGCTATTGATAACCTAGACCGCTTATTTGAGTTTCCTGTCATTGCCCAGGATTTCCTGCCCATGTTGCGCTATTGGCATGAAGAAAGTAATAACCTGGCCCAATGGCAAAAGCTCCGTTTAATCATTGCCAATTCCACCGAAGCCTATGTCAAACTAGACGCCAACCAATCCCCCTTTAATGTGGGCCGTCAGTGGAAATTAACCGGCTTTACCAAGGAGCAAATTCTCCAACTGAAAAGCGCCTATGGTTTTGATGAAAATCAAATTGAGGAAGAAAATTTATTGAGTTTAGGCGAACTGGTGGGGGGTCATCCCTATCTGATTCGTTTGGCGTTGGATGCGGTACAGAAGACCAGTGTAGATCTACCCACCATTTTGGCCAATGCGGTTACCCAGAGCGGTATTTATAGCAATCATCTCCGCCGTCTTTGGGGCTTACTGACAGGGACGCCGGATTTGGCCGCCAGCATGAAGCAGGTGGTTAACAGTGACAGTCCGGTGCAGTTAGACCCCCCCATCGCCTACCGCTTGGAAAGCATGGGGCTCGTGACCCTCAGTGGCGATCGGTGCAGTGCTAGCTGTCCTTTGTACCAGCGTTATTTCCATGAACAGTTGTAAGGCGGTTAGCTGGGTTACTGTGGTATGGGTTCGATTTTGCCCTGGGTTGATGCCCTAGAATGCCAGGGGGAGCTTTTCCCAGTTGGCCAATGGTGGAGAAATGGGGCAAAAACTCGGTTAATAAGGCCGTAGTGACCCCAAATATTTGCAAACCCTACCTAATTTGACCAATTTGTTCTAACAGTTCGCCCTAGACCACTTTCTCCGCTAAAACAGAAACTAACCATCCCTGGCGGCGGTCTAGTCCATTTAGACCCCATGGTCAGTGAGTCGTGAACTGAGTTGATTTTGCCAAGTACCCATGAGCAACAATCCTTCCCCTCACAGTGCGGGGGCGATCGCCAAATTGAGACGTTGGCTAACTAGACCAAGCACCCTGATCACCCTGGGGGGTCTAGCGGTGGCGGGTACGGGCCTATATCTGGGAGGGCAACACCTGGCCTACCGGGAAGCATCACCATTTTTAGAGTCGGAATTATCCAGATTGTTGGGGCGGCCGGTGGACATTGGCCCGGTGGAGGATTTCCGTTTACTGGGGGTAAGGCTGGGCAATTCTTCCCTACCACGGACGGCCGATGATGCGACGGCGATCGCCATTGAAGCCATTGAAGTGGATGTCAATCCCCTACCTTTTTTGGTGGGCAGGCCGGTGGAAGTTAGCGCCACCATTGTTAATCCCCAGGTGACCCTGGAGCAACAGCCTACAGGGCAATGGACCACCATCACGTTACCGGAGGGGGACAAACCCTTTTCCCTCCCCCTGGATTTAACGGTGGGGGTGACGCTGGAAAATGCGCAACTGCAACTGTTACCCCAGGGTTTTCAGCAAGCAGTGGAAATTATCGCCGCCGGCCAAGGAGGTTACCAATATCGGCGTCAGGATGATGGCCCCCAACAAACCGTTAGTTATGACCTGGGGGTGCAATTAGCTGGCAGTGATCTCCAGGCCCAGGGGCAAACGGTCCTCAATACGGGGGAAAGTCAAACCGATGTCACTATTAACCGCCTCGATTTACCTGCTTTAGCCAGTCTTTTACCCCCTTTACCCGTGACAGTGGAAAAGGGCCAGGTGTCCGGACAGGTGCAGGGTACCCTACCCAGTTGGCAACAGTGGTCCGCTTTACAAACCGTGGGCGATGTTAAGTTAGCGCAACTCCAAGCCCGCATCGATAAGGTCAAGGCCCCTTTGCAAGTTGGTTTAGACCTGGGATTGACTGGGCAAAAGTTGCAGATTAACCAGGGCACCATTAACCTCGGCCCCCTCAATGCTATGCTCCAGGGCACCATTGACTGGCGATCGGGCTACGATGTCCAGTTCAGTACCAAGGCCATTGACACCGCCGCTTTCCTGGATACCATTGCTGTTCCCCTGCCATTACCGATTACAGGGGAAGTGCAGGTCCGGGGACAGTTGCAGGGGCACCTCACCGAGCCCCAACTCCAGGGCCAGTTGACCAATGTGGCCACGGTAACCCTGGATCGAGTTCCTCTGAATCGCTTGGGGATTAATTTCCGGGCCGATTTAGACCAAGTTACCTTGGCCGATGTCAGTTTACGACCTGTCAGTGGAGGGGAAATCCAAGCTCGGGTACAGTCCCCCTGGAAACTACGGCAATTACTAACCCCCGAAGCGAACCAGTGGCGGTGGCAGGCCATTCCCGTGACAGGCCAGATCAGTGGGGCGATCGCCACCATGGCTGTGCTGGAAACTTACGACTTGAATTTGCGGCAGGTTGAAATCGGTAACCTGGGTTTTTCTGGCCAGGCTGGGGGCACCTTGGGGAATCCCCGTTTAAATGTGCAATGGCAAACCACCGATGGCGATCGCCAGGGCCGTCTTAACCTAGGCACTAGGGGGGAAGCTAATTTAGTGGGGCCCCAATTAACCCTCACCCAAGCGGAAGTAAGCACCAACCAGGGTTCCTTGACAGTGCAGGGCCAGGCCAATTTTGCCCAGGACCGTTGGCAAGCCCGCTGGAACACGGCCCAATTTCCCCTGCAACCCCTTTTGCAAAGCCTGTGTGGCCTAGAAAAAAGTAACTTTTGCTCCCCCCAACTTACGGCGCAACCCCTCACCCTCACCAGGGGCCAGGGCAATGTGAGCGGGGAAATTTTTGCCTTTGACCCCAACGTTTGGCAGGGCAATGCCGAGATTCAACTCGCCAGTCAGCAACAAACCGCCGCCATTAGTGCCAATTTGACCAGGGGGCAAGTCCAAGCAGATGTAGAAGCCCGCAACATTGCCGTCAATCAATATGTGCCTGCTTTAGCCGCGCCAGTGGACCTCTCCCTTGTCAGCGCCCAAAGCCAATTCCCCTTGGCCCCTCTGTTGGCAGGGCAATTACCCCTGGGACAAATACAAGCCCGCAGTCAATTCACGGCCCTGGTGGACGATCGCCAAATCACTGGCAATGCCCAATTGCGAGCAGGTACAGTACAAACCAATGCGACCCTGGGGGCGATCGCCCTTAATCCCTTTTTACCTGGGTTGCCGGTGGCGGCTAGGTTAAACACGGGGAAAATCCAGGGCAGTGCCTTTGTGGGGGACATTAATACCTGGGCAGGTGTGCGTAACTTTGACCTCAACCGTCTCCAGGGGGAGGGCCAGTTAAAACTCACCGTTGCCAATGGCCCCGTATCGGTAAACGGTACTCTGCTCAATGGCAACTTAGGGGCGATCGCCAATGTGGGGGCCATTCCCCTCAACGCCCTCGCTCCAGAAATTCCTGTGCCCGCCCAAGTGCAGAGAGGACGTATCTCCCTGGGGGCAAATCTGGCCGACCTGGTGCAAGCCCAACCGGATTTGAGTCAGGTGGCGGCGATCGCCAATGTAGATTTGGAGGTGGCGGGGGGAACTGTAACCAGTGTGAGTGCCCTGAAAAATCTCACCTGGCAAAGTCGACTCACTGCTAGGGAAATCAATCTCAATCCCCTACTAGCCAAATATGGTGGCACCGATCGCTCCGCCCTGGCCCCGGTGGAGGGGGAAGTGCGACTGGCGGGTAACTTAGCTAATTTATTCAGCACCGCTAATAATGCGGGCACCATCCCCGTCACAGTGCAACGGGCCGCTTTCCGCAGTGGGCCCCAGAACCTCAATGCCGACGGCAAGATTACCATTGGCAACTTCCGCCAACGCCCAGCCCTGACCAATGTCAATCTCAATGTCAGCAATGGCCTCAGTTTTGCGCCCCTGCCCATCGATGCCCTACTGACCCTACTGCCCCTGGCCCCGGAATTTCGCCCCCAAGCTTTGGCCATGGAGGGCACCAGCCAATTTACCGGGCAGTTAACGGGGCGCAACGTCACTGGTTTGGCAGATTTAAAATTAGCGGGCAATCTGGAGCTCAATAACTTAGCCGTGAATGGTTTTGGCTTTGAGCCCCAATTGCGGGGCCCCCTGTCCGTCCAGTTAAACCAAAATGTCCTAGTGGATCTCCGGGGGCAAGTGGATCGCCTAGCGGTGAACTTCAAACCCTGCCGGGGCAATTGCCTGTTTCCCTACCTTCCCACCAGTTTTAACCTGCGTCAGGCCTATGGTCGGGAGCAACCCATCCTCGCCCAGGGCAAACTCAACGGCGATCGCCTAGCCATGGAAGTGAAAGATTTTCCCCTTGCCATTTTAGACCTGCGGCCGGGGGTACGTTACCAAATTGCCGGGCAACTGGATGGCAACCTCAACGCCGACCTCGTGGTTAACCTCCGTAACGGTAACGGCCAGGGTAATTTGGCCATTGATGCTGTCAGCCTTGGCTCCTCGGCGATCGGTGAAGTGACAGCGGCCCTGGGCTATCAAAATCAAACCCTACAACTCAAACAAGGCCAGGTTAAAACCCCCATCGGTCAATATCAAGCCCAGGGTTCTCTCAACTTCAGAACTGAAGCCATCCAAGCTAATGTAAACGTCAACGGCGGGGAAAT
This sequence comes from Synechocystis sp. LEGE 06083, assembly GCF_015207725.1. Taxonomy (NCBI): domain Bacteria; kingdom Bacillati; phylum Cyanobacteriota; class Cyanophyceae; order Synechococcales; family Merismopediaceae; genus Synechocystis; species Synechocystis sp. LEGE 06083. The sequence goes on along the minus strand of NZ_JADEWJ010000086.1, from coordinate 4,677 downwards.
TGCGCCCCTGTTGGCGGCGGCCAATATTTCCGATGTGGGTTCCCTACTGCGGCTTACGGGTTTAGAGTCCGTCCCCAAGGAATCTGCCGATATCGTTGGCCCCCTCAGTTTGGGCAACCCCGATGGGTCGTTGGAGAATCAGCTTAATCTCCTCTACGTCATTGACCAGCGCATTATCGCCCTCGCCCAGCAGTACGAACGGGGGGGGGTACCGACCCAGTTAAACGTCCAGGGAAATTTTGATGCGGCCCTTAACTTAAATGGCACCCTACGGGATCCGGCCCTCGCCCTCAAAGTACAGGGCAGAAATTGGAGTTGGTACCCCCAGGGGCCCTTTCCCAACATTGTGCCCCCCATCGGGCTAGTGATGAATGAAACCCGCTTCCTGCCCATTGAACAGTTTCAACTGGAAGCTAAATTTGCTGACGGTCGTCTGGCCCTACTACCCTCTTTTGTGCAAATTCGAGAATCTCGCCTGGGGGCAGAGGGAATTTTCTCCCTAGAAAAAACCCAATTGCAATGGTCAATTAAGGATTTTAATCTGAACAATTTGGACTCCTTTGTGGAAATGTCCTCCGCCTTTGGTGCCCGTCTCAACGCCGAAGGAAGTGTGGCCCTGACCGCTGCCGGCCCTGCCCTATCGGGAAAATTCAACTTTGACCAGATCACCCTCAATGCTAGGCCGGTGCCGGAAGAAGTGGGGGGACAATTCGATTACCAAAATAATTTATTGCAGTTGGTCACTTCGGAAGCTTCTCCCCTCTACTTGCGGGCTGATGTGCCCTTTTATTGGAATCCCCAGGAAGCGAAGGCCGCAGAGGGGCCAAGTACCTTTAGAGCTGAATTCAAAATTCCCCCCAATTCCTTGGAGTTGTTAGACGTGGTCAGTCAAGAACAATTGGTCTGGCTTGGCGGGGAAGGACAAGCGGATTTAAAGGTAGAAGGGGAAATTGACCAACATAACGGCATTGGCATTTCCGATCTTAGAGCCCTCGGTAAGGTCAGCCTCAATGGAGCACAAATTAGGAGTGCCGCCCTACCAACCCCGGTGCAGGTGGATGGGGAAATTCTGTTTAATAACACAACGATCGCCATTGAACAGTTAACGGGGCAACTGGACCAAAGTCGGATCGAAGTGGCCGGTGTACTGCCCCTATTTGATGCCCAGCCGGGCTTGGAAAATCCCCTCCAGGTCAGCATTAAACCGACCAATATCGCTATTCCCAATCTTTACCAAGGTAATTTAGCGGGGTTAGTGACCGTCGAGGGTTCTGCCCTAGCGCCAAAACTCACCGGAGACGTGGCCTTAGCCAATGGTAGGGTATTTGTGCCGGACCGGAGCTTGGACAGTCAACCAAGCCGCATTGCGGAATTACGCACCAGACTGGGTTGGTTCAAGGGCACAAGGCGATCGCCTTTGGTGGAACCCCAGTTGAATGACCTACGCATCACCCTGGACAATCTTCATATCGAGCAGGAGCCTCTTTATGTGTTTACCTTTGGTGGTGGATTAACGGTCAATGGCCCCCTGACTGACTTTAACGATCTGCGGGCTGATGGTACCATTAGCCTCGACCGGGGTCGGGTCAGCTTTTTTGATACCCGCTTTTTGCTCGATCGCCGGGCCCCCAACACCATTACGTTCTATTCAGATGAGGACCTAATTAACCCCAGCTTGAACATTGCCATGCGCACCATTGTGTCCGATCTGCCCCAGTCGGCCCGGATGCGCTCCCAGGAAACCAATGAATATCCCGACGACAGTCTGAATCAAATTGAGCGGATTGATGTGCGCCTCACCATTGATGGCAGTCTGAGCCAAATTTTGCCCAATATTAATCCCCGCTACAGCGCCGTTTGTGATCCCACTGTCACCTTCCGACCGCTCACAGGGGTGGGGAGTTTTGATGAATTTCAACTTGATCGCCTTTCCCGCTGCCTACAAATTCTGGCCGCCCAGGGGGTAGAGAACGAACAAATTTTTAGCAATCCGGCCCTGAACCTGACCAGCAGTCCTCCCCGTACCGAAGGGGAAATTGTTCGCCTCTTAGGAGAACAGGTGATTGTTTTGGTGGATGCGCTCCAGGGCAAAAACTCCAGCCAGTTATTGCAGGTGGGCATTACCCAACTGGCCATCCCGATGATTTTCCAGGGATTGGTCTACGACGTGGAAACGGCTATCAGCGACAAAATCAAGAGCACGGACTTCCGGGTGGTGCCTTTCCTCGAAGCTATCTATGAGGTGGAGGACAAGGGCTATATGCGTTTCACCTACGATTACAATTTCAGTCAGTTCATCATTCGCTATGAGAAACAGTTCTAAAACTGGCCCCCTGGAAGCTGAAGCTAGTTTTTTGTTAAGGTGGGGCAAATTTCGGTTTTTGCGGCCCGGTGATTTCCCTCAGCATAGAACGCTCTGGTTCCTGGTTAAGGTGGAGTCACCAAGTCCCCATTGCTCACCCCTACTTCTATAGATTGTGTTAGGAGAATTTGTCCCATGTGTGTTGGTTGCTTTGTCGTTTCTGCTTTTACCCTATTTATGCCCCCCACGGAGGCCCCTGTGCCCAATGGTTTGAACTTTGATGGAGCTCCCCCCACCATGGAACAAAGCCAGGCGATCGCCAGACCCACGGCCGAGCAAGCAGAACTGGAACAATTGCAGGTGGCCATCGGGGAGATGGTGGCTTCTTTTCCAGATAATGCCGAGGGGCAGATGTTGAAAAATAAGTTTGGTGAATTAGAGCGGCAACTCCAAGCCACCGATGACTTGGCAGAAGCTAACAATATTTTGGATGAGGGTTTTGAGAAAATTAAACAAAAAATCCTTGCTTCCCCCTATGCAGATGAATTAATTAGCTTGATGTATGAAATTCGGGAAGCCCAATTTGAACGACTGCAGGTTTTTGCCCCCACCATCCCCGGCAACAAAAATGGCTGGTTGAGCTAACTCCATTGGTTAGCTAATTTTCACTCTTCATTGCCCTGGCGATCGCCATAAAGGGCATGAATGATCGAAACCAAGCCACTTTCCAAAAAGCGAAAAACTCTAGTCGGGACACAGCGGAGACTGACATTGAAAGAATCAAGGCCACCATGGTCAGCTCTCCTGCGCCCCGTTATATGATGGCTTAGCAACTGTGGTTTCAGCGGCATGGAACAAAATGAAACTTGGGATAAACTCCAACCGACGAAAATGTTCACCCCAGCCTTTCGAGGGATAGCAAGTTGGCAGGAACGGGAAGTTTCACAATCGCCCTAGAAAGAAACTAGTCTGAGCAAAGGTCAATTCTTGGGTACGGTCTATGGGCTATGTCCTATTTTCGCTGCCCAAATAGCCCCCTTCTGACCAAGGCGATCGCCAGAGAAAAACGCAAAGACGTTCAATCAAAGATTGTTAAGCACGGGCAACAGTAAAACAACAAAATAATAAACTAGGGGAGCCGTAAAGACATAGCTGTCGGTGCGGTCTAAAATGCCTCCGTGCCCCGGAATTAATTGACCAGAATCCTTCACCCCCGCATCCCGTTTCATCATTGATTCCGTTAAGTCCCCCAGCAGACTGACTATGCCGATTAATAGGCCCAGTAAAGCGCCGGTGATTTCCCAATAGGGCCATTGTAAATACCACGCCCCCAATACCCCCACTAATAAACTACCTCCCACTCCCCAGAGGGAACCCTCCACGGTTTTTTTTGGACTAATGTCCGACAAACGAGTACGTCCCAACCATTTACCCATAATGTAGGCGCCAATGTCCGCCGCCCAGATACAGGCAAAGGCGAGGATGGTCACCAGCAGGCCGGTGGGAAAATTTTCTGGATGGGCCCAGGACTCTGGCCAAAAGCCATTCAGGGGTAAGTGTAGTCCCATGGGGTTAACGGCTCCGTCCCCCAACCGTAGTCGGACCCAATAGCTTGGTAAATAGCCGCCATAAAACAAGCCCAGTAACGAGGTGGAAATATCGGCAATGGTGGCCATTTTGGGTTGAAACAGCAAATAAAAGCAGATCAACGCTCCGGTTAAAGGAAAAAACGCGTCGGTTAAGTGGGGGGTCACCGTGGCCGACAGTAGCAACATCAATGACAACACCATGGTGGTCTTAGCCGCTGGCGCAATGCCCTTAGCCCTGACCATTTGGAAATATTCCCGCAACCCCAGATAAATCACTAAGGCGATCGCCGCGCTAAAGTACCAACCCCCCAAAATTAACAGGGAAAACGCCAAGGCAATGCCGATGACCGCACTAATAATTCTCTGGGTGGGCATGGTAAAGGTAAAAAAGACCAAAAATAAGGGAAAGTGTCAACCCGGCACTGAACAAAATTCACTGTTTGTTAACCTTTTCTTAGTTTTTATTTTAGAACAGAAGCAAACCCCTAGGCCTTCTTCCCTATTTCCCCGACTAGGACAATTTTTCTCCCGCCAAAATAAAAGTGGGGTCCACTGCGGCAAAAACCTGTTGTAAGCCCCGTTTTTCCAGACGATTTACCCCCGCTTGCACCACCTCTACATTGCGGACCTGTAAGGCCGACAAAGTTTCAGAAATGCCATAAAGACTTTCCAAATTACTCGCTGTTGCCACCAAACGACCCCCAGGAGCTAAATGGGCCCAAGTTTCCTGCAAAATTTGCTTAATGGGACGGCCTCCCTCAATGCAGATATGGGTGGGGTGGGCAA
>NZ_JADEWJ010000438.1:0-1523 GCF_015207725.1 Synechocystis sp. LEGE 06083 | reverse complement strand
ATTCCCACCATTACAGTGGAACCCTATGGCTACGATCGCCCTGTGGATTTGACCACCGAAGTAACGACGTAGTGTAGGTCTTTTCCAGCGTTGACCCTGTTAACCGAGCAAGCATACGAGGAAATTTTATGGAATCAGGTAATCATCTCCCCCATGGCGAACCAACGGAAGAGCAGGAACCGGATAATTTAGGCTTTGGTTTTCCCGTCTTTTTAATGTCGGAAAGTGTGGTATTTCTCAGTTTTTTTGTTACCTACACCATTCTGCGGCTGACCAATAAACCCTGGTTTCCCCCTGGGGTAGACGGTTTAGATGTGACTAGGGGAGCCATTAACACCGTGGTGCTAGTCACCAGTAGCGGGGCTATCATCTTGGCGGAAAAAGCCCTGCATCGGGGAGAAATGAAGTTGTTTCGCCTATTGTGGTTAGCCACCATAAGTCTAGGAATTGTTTTTCTTTTTGGTCAGGCGGCGGAGTGGGCAGGTATGCCCTTTGGCCTGGATGCGGGATCGGCGGGAGGAACTTTCTTTTTGCTGACTGGTTTCCACGGACTGCACGTTTTTACCGGGGTTTGCCTTTTGCTTTATATGTATTGGCGCTCTCTCCAGCCCCATAATTTTGATGAGGGCCATGAGGGGGTGACGGCGATCGCCTTGTTTTGGCATTTTGTCGATGTTATTTGGATTATTTTGTTTATTTTGCTCTATCTTTGGCCGGTGAATTAAGTCTTCGGATTTATTCAGACCAAGCATCCCGGAGTAGGATCAGGGTAAAAGATTGTTTTTTAACAAGCATAGAATTCCTGGGGGGAGATAGTGAGATGACAGTTGATCTAGAAGCTCGTCAACAAGAAAATTTAACCAAGCCCAGAGCGGAGCATTTGATTTTGCTCAATCCAGTTAGTTGGAATACGTTCAATCAGTTACTAGAAGAATTAGGGGAAAAACGAGGTCAAAGATTTGCCTATGACTGTGGAATTCTAGAAATTATGAGTCCTTTGGGTGTTCACGAAAACAACAATCGCTTTATTGATGACCTCATTCGAGCGATCGCCGATGAACTAGGTTTAAATCTTAAAAAGTTTGGCTCATTAACCTTAAGAATTGACCGAACTAAACAGGGAGTGGAACCAGATTCCTGCTATTACATAGCAAATGAACCCCAGGTGCGGAGCAAACAACAGATTGATCTAACTGTGGATCCGCCGCCCGATTTGATATTAGAAATTGATATTACCAGTGGCTCCTTGGATAAGTTTCCCATCTACAGCAATTTAGGCATACCGGAAATTTGGCGTTATGACGGCGATCGCCTAGCTGTATTTGTTCTTAATCCAGAGTCGAGGCAATACGAGCCCGTGAACCATAGTCCCACCTTTCCTTTTCTATCCCTGGAACAGGTGCCTTTACTAATTGAACGTAGTTTGGCGATCGGAGAGACGGCGGCCCTGAAGGAGTTTCGCCAATGGTTAAGGGCCAACCGTTAACTGTTTTTTGCCTTTCTCCCCAATCATTTATTAGCTA
>NZ_JADEWJ010000085.1:0-13952 GCF_015207725.1 Synechocystis sp. LEGE 06083 | reverse complement strand
GTATTCATGGTGGTCGTTGGGTAGCAGGGCAAAAATGGGTCAACCTCATCAAATCGAACTGGAAGCCATGGCGATCGCCGTACTTTGTCTGGCCAGCACAGCAAAACATTAGCAATTCTTCCCAGAATAATTAACTAGTTTTGGCCACCTCCTGACGGGACAATCTTTGCACCGTTTCCCCTTTAAGCATTCGATCCGTTTCCTGCAAAATTTCTAACACCCTCTGTCGGTGGGGACTGTGGGCTAAACATTGCCAGAGTTTTTGCTCATCAAAGTTGCTGGCCGGTTGACCAGGGAACCAATGGCCGCCGTTGCCCAACAGGTTGTAGCGCATTTTGCTGTATTCCACCAAGTCAAAGCTTTGGCAAAGATTATAAAGCCAGAGAATTTTGGGAATGTTAATTTCCCCAGGGGTATTTTCCGGGCTGGGTAAACCGATGCGCCAACCATTGACCCAATCTTCCCCTAAAGCTTCCACCATGGCCCTATGGAGGTTCGCCAAAATCGGTTGTAAAACTTTTTCAGTCTCCTGCTCCGATGCTAGATAGGGCAGGGTTTTTATATGCTCATCAAAATCCGTTGGCCGGGATGCACCAATACTGAGGGTGTGGACTTGGGAATGGGATAGGCAAAACAGATTGTTAAATACCATCGGGCTGAGGGGTTGGCATAAATTCACCAGCTTTTGGGGCGGGTTATAAAGTTGTCCTCCCTTATCGGATGGGCTAATAATAAAGACCCCCATATCCTGGGCCGTGGCGGCGGCGATCGCCGGCCAATTGTCTTGAAAAATGTAGTACCAGTGGAGGTTGACGTAATCAAATTCCCCGGAATTAATCGCTTCGGTAATGATTGCGGTGGGGCCATGGGTGGAAAAACCAACAAACTTTACTAGGCCTTCCCGTTGTAATTGCCGACAAACAGCTAAACAACCGCCAGGACGTAAACTTTGCTCCAGGGTTTCCCGATTGTTAATGCCGTGGATGCCCAACAAATCGACGTATTCCAGATTTAAGTAACCCAAAGATTTATCAAACTCCCGGCGAAAGTCCTTAGGGTCATCCTTAGGGCTAACCTTTGTCTGCACAATCAATTTTTCCCTGGGTAATTGGGGCAAAATTTTTCCCAACTGCATTTCCGAAGTGCCATAACCCCTAGCAGTTTCAATGTGGTTAATGCCCAACTCCAGGGAACGCTCAATGGTGGCTTGCAAATTGTGCTGGTTATCCTGCGGAACCTGAGCGAAGGGCGCATCCTGCCATTGGAACTGATAGCGCATGCCTCCACAGGAAAAAACCGGCATGGACAATGCAGTGCGGCCAAAACGTCGATAAAGCATAGGGTGGGGGAAATTTGCGGAACTTCGATCAGGAAATGTCATTGGTTAATTATTTTTTAGGGTAACCCAAAGCTCCCTGGGCTCCCAGGGAAGTTCCTCCATGGATGCGCCAAACCCTTAAAATGAGACTCGGTTTGCATTGTGAAATTATGGCGTAATGGCTGATTGGCCATCGATTGCGCCTCCATAGGAGAACAGTTTATGACAGCATTAACGACACAGGTGGCATTGGTAACTGGGGCATCCCGGGGTATTGGTAAGGCAACGGCTTTGGCCCTGGCCGCCACGGGGATGAAGGTGGTGGTGAACTACGCCCAATCCAGTACTGCCGCCGATGCTGTGGTAGCGGAAATTATAGCCAACGGGGGAGAGGCGATCGCCGTACAGGCCAATGTGGCTAACAGTGAGGACGTGGATAAGTTGATTAAAACCACGCTGGACAAATTTGGTCGCATCGATGTGTTGGTGAACAATGCAGGCATCACCAGGGATACGTTGCTGTTAAGAATGAAGCTGGAAGATTGGCAGGCGGTCATTGATCTGAATTTAACCGGAGTCTTTCTTTGCACCAAAGCAGTGTCTAAGTTAATGCTCAAACAAAAAAGTGGGCGCATTATTAACATCACCTCCGTGGCGGGCATGATGGGTAATCCCGGGCAAGCTAACTACAGCGCCGCCAAAGCAGGGGTAATTGGCTTCACCAAAACCGTTGCCAAAGAGCTGGCTAGTCGGGGGGTGACCGTCAATGCGGTGGCTCCCGGTTTCATTGCCACGGATATGACTGAAAATCTTGATGCAGAGCCAATTTTGCAATTTATTCCCCTGGCTCGCTATGGTCAACCGCAGGAAGTGGCCGGCACTATTCGTTTTTTGGCCACGGACCCAGCGGCGGCCTACATTACCGGGCAAACCTTTAATGTGGATGGCGGCATGGTGATGTTCTAATGTTGTACTGGTGGGACGGTCAATGGTTTGAGCAGGATGTAATCGAATTACCGATTAATGAGCCTGGCTTACTGTACGGGGCCACTGTATTCACCACTCTGAGGGTTTACCAGCAATGTCTTGACCATCCCTTTACCCACTGGGTTGATCATGGCGATCGCCTGCGACGAAGTTTAGTTAGTCTGCAATGGCCTGCACCAGACTGGGGGCCGGTGGATCAAGCGGCTCGGCATTTGAGCCAACGGTATCCAATCCTACGTCTAACCTGTTTTCCTTCGGGACAGATATTAATAACAGGGCGGGCACTGGCGGAAGATTTGGAACAACGACAACAATTAGGCATTAATGCTTGGCTGATGGCCCCCGGTCGTTACCAACGTTCCCTAGCGGAATTGAAAACGGGCAATTATTTCGCTCCTTGGTTAGCCCAACGTATTGCCCAGGAAAATAACGCTCAGGAAGCCATTTTGACCGATGCTAACGGCCATTGGTTGGAGACGTCCACGGGGAATCTCTGGGGTTGGCGGGACGGCGAATTTTTTACGCCCCCTTTAACCGGGCAACAGTTACCGGGTATTACTCTCCAGCATTTAAGGGGATGGTTGCAGGAGCAAGGGTTAACCATTCATGGCGATCGGTGGTCAAAGGATTTGGTCCACACTTTTCAGGGTTTGGCCTACAGCAACAGCGGCGTGGAAATTGTCCCCATCAATCGGGTCGGGAAGGAGGGAGAAGGTTGGTTAAATTTTGCTTCTGCCCAGAGTCGGGAGTATGGCCTGCTGGCGAGTTATTGGATAAAGAATCGCTGAATTTTTACTCAAGCCAACGTAAACAAAGATTACGAAAAGCTCCAATTTATGCCCATTCTGTAAAGATCCATCTCAATTTTTTCCTCGGAACTAAATCCCCTGCCAATAATAAAAATATCTGCAATTATTTCTTGGGTAATTTTTGCCCCATTATTCCAGCTTGATTCAATTTTGTTTAACTTTAAATACAACTCTGTTAACCAGAGTGAGGTGATCTATGAACCGTACCGCTAAATTAACCATTGCCATGGTGGATTGGCCACTGCTCGTGATGGGCAGTTTGGCCATGTGGCTCGCCGGTAGCTTGGTGATGGATTTACTGGTGGTGCCCAGCCTTTCCGCCGCTGGTATGATGGCCGAACCGGGTTTTATCAGTGCTGGCCATTTACTATTTTCCGTTTTTAATCACCTAGAACTCTTATTTGCGGGTCTAGTGGCGTCTGGCTGTTTTTTACTCCATCAACAGGGCTTTTTCTCTGCTCCAGGACAACGATTTAGTCGAATTTTCGCCATTATTCTGTTGGCGATCGCCATTGTTTATACCTACATTTTGACCCCAGCCATCACGGATTTAGGCTTTGATATGGCGAGTTTCACCAGCACCGGGGAAATGCCTGCGGCGATGATGCCCTTGCACTGGCTCTATTGGGGGCTAGAATTAGTTAAATTGGCACTGGGACTAACTCTCCTACACTGGTCTTACCAAGCAGCAGTGCGCCATTGACCAATTCTTATTGACACTTAATGTTTGCCTTACCTCAAGCCGGCGATCGCCGTGGCGAGATCATTAAAGTACTGCTCAGCAACGGCTGGGACTACATGAACGGCCTCTTAACCATGGGGAAAGTGGGGGAACCACAAATTCCGACACCGGAAGTTCTCACCAAAATCCTCGTCGAGTTGGGGCCGTTCTACGTCAAATTAGGGCAACTGCTCAGCACCCGCCCCGACCTTTTACCTCCCCGCTACATCAACGCCCTCACTGCCCTACAATCCAACGTTCCCCCCTTACCTTGGTCGGCGATCGATGATTTATTGCAGCGAGAATTTCCCCAACCGCTGGGGGAAACATTTCAAGAAATTGAGCCTGAACCCATCGCCGCGGGTTCCATTGGTCAGATCCATCGAGCGGTGTTGCAGAGTGGGGAAACCGTTGCCATTAAAGTTAAACGTCCCGGCATTGATGCCGTCGTGGAGCAGGATAGTTTACTGATTAAAGATGTAGCTGAGTTGATTTCCCGGACAGAATTTGGCCAGAATTACGACATTGTCAAACTAGCGGATGAGTTTACCCAAACGGTTAAAGCCGAGTTAAATTTTGATACCGAAGCGATTTATACCAATACCCTACGGTCTAACCTCGCTAAAACCACCTGGTTTGATCCCAATCAATTAATAATTCCGAAAGTTTATTGGAAATTAACTAACGAGAAATTTCTCGTGTTGGAATGGCTTGATGGAGTGCCAATTTTAACGGCGGATTTAAGTCAGCCCCCTAGCGAGAAAAATATTACCGAACGCAAAAAGGAAATTACCACCCTATTATTCCGGGCCTTTTTCCAGCAACTTTATGTCGATGGCTTTTTCCACGCCGATCCCCACCCCGGCAACATTTTTTACTTAGAAGATGGTCGTTTAGCTCTAATTGATTGCGGCATGGTGGGTCGCCTTGATCCCCGCACCAGGCAGTTATTAACGGAAATGCTATTGGCGATCGTTGATTTGGATGCCAAACGTTGTGCCCAGTTAACGGTGGAGTTGTCGGAATCGGTGGGCCACGTTAACTTCCAGCGGTTAGAGGTGGATTATGAACGCATGTTGCGGAAATATTATGACTTAAGCTTGTCGGAATTTAACTTCAGTGAAGTAGTGTATGAATTTCTTCGCATTGCCAGGGTAAATAAACTGAAAGTTCCCGCTTGTTTGGGACTATACGCCAAATGTTTAGCCAACCTCGAAGGGGCCGGACGCCAATTTAATCCCGAATTAAATTTATTTACCGAAATTAATCCCCTGATTACTGATCTTTTCCGTCGGCAACTGTTTGGCACTAACCCTTTGCAAACAGCCTTAAGGACAGTCTTAGATCTCAAAGCAGTTTCCCTCAAAACCCCTAGGCAGATGGACGTATTGCTCGATCGCCTAACAACGGAAACGTTGCAATGGAATGTCCGCATTGAGGGTCTGGAACCCTTACGACGCACCATCGATAAATCAGCGAATCGTTTATCTTTTAGCATTGTGCTTGGTTCCCTAATTATGGGGGCGGCAATTCTTTCCACTGGCAATGATCAACAGTTGACTTTAATTGCTAATATTCTGTTTGTGGCTGCTACGGTAATTGGTTTTTGGTTGGTGATTAGTATTCTTCGATCAGGAAGATTAAAATAATAATTAGTTCGCCTGAAAACGGTTATAGTTATGCGATCATAGCCAGCAAATTATAATTTTTCTTGAGGTCAATAAAATGGGTTTAGTTTATGCCAATATTGAGCTTATTAATCCCAAAGAAAAAACTCTACAACCAATGAAGGTCAACGCCTTAGTTGATACAGGAGCGATCACCCTTTGCATTCCTGAGCATGTTGTCATTCAACTCAAATTAGAAAAGCTGGAACAGCGGGAAGTCACCACCGCAGACAGCAAAAAAAGACTAGTTGATTATGTAGGACCAATTCAAGTGAGGTTTGGCAATCGCAACTGTTTTACTGGGGCCTTAGTCTTGGGGGATGCAGTGTTGCTGGGGGTTGTGCCCTTGGAAGATATGGATTTGGTTATTAGTCCCCGTTCACAAACCATTATGGTCAATCCTGAAAGTCCTAATATTCCTACTGCTTTGGTAAAAAATATACGGTAATTTTACTCTCATGGGCAACAAATTTTCTGAAAATGTTGGTAGTAAGATATGTTGTCAACCCATCCGCATGGCTGTTCACAACTAAGACTCATAAAGACTCCGCTGTGGAAATAACAGTTTGTTCACTTGTGGGATGAAAGTAATCATAAATCGCCTGGGCTAATTGGGGGCCAATTCCCGGTACTTCCTGTAATTGTTTGACGCTGGCCTCCCGAATATAGTCCAAAGAACGGAAATGGGCTAACAGTTGTTTTTGGCGACTAAAACCTAAACCGGAGATTTCATCTAGGCGCGATCGCCGACTTTTACTAAGTCTTTGTTGACGGTGGAAACTGACAGCAAAGCGGTGAGCTTCATCCCGCAAACGACGCAATAATTGCACTCCAGGCTGCTCCGCATGGGTGAGCAACGGTTGAGATTCCCCCGGTAGAAAAATTTCTTCCCTTTGTTTAGCTAAACTAACCACTGTAAATTTATCCAGTAAATCCATTTCCGTTAGCACTTTAACCACTGCTGATAGCTGCCCTTTACCACCATCAATCATAATTAAATCTGGCCAATCCTCTTGGTTATTTTTGCCTTTTGTAGAGGATTGAAAACGACGGCTAATTACTTCCGCTAAACTGGCAAAATCGTCGGAGTGGCCAACTTTAATAGATGGATTTTTGATTTTATAATGGCGATAATATTGTTGGGCTGGCACTCCATCAATGAATACGACTTGGGAAGCCACAGCGTTAGAACCTTGAATATGGGATATGTCATAGCCTTCGATGCGTTTTGGCAATGTTTCTAAGTCTAAAATATCCATTAAATCTTCTAAAGCTGTAACATTTTTGTCCGTCTGTTTTTGTAGCCTTTCTAACTCATATTGGGCATTCCGCTCCACCATTTCCAAGAGCTCAGCTTTAGTTTGTCTTTGGGGCACATTAAACATTACTTTTCGTCCCCTTTGGCTGGTTAACCAATCGTTGAGCAATTCCCCATCAGGTAAAGCACAGGGCAGAATAATTTCACTGGGAATTTCCACCGCATCCACCTGTTGATAATGCTGTTCCAACACCCGTTGTAATACTTCCCCTTTTTCTTGTTCTGACTCTACTCCGTCAGCGAAAAACCCCAGCCTTCCTACCAATCTCCCCGCTCGGATTTGAAATAGCTGAATGGCGCTAATTTGTCCGTCACTAGCCACGGCGATCGCATCTCTGGAAATGGTGTCCTGGGGTAGGGAAACTTTTTGATCGGCGTTGAGTTTACTCAAAGAATTAATTTGATCTCGAATGGTGGCCGCTTGTTCAAATTTTAAATCCGTCGCCGCTTTTTCCATTTGTTCTGTCAATAGTTGGTGTAGCTCTTGGGTACGACCCTGGAAAACCATGGCTACTTTCTGCAACGTTTGGCGGTATTCTTCTGGGGTAATTAATTCTTGGCACACTCCAGGACAGCGACCAATGTCATAATTTAAACAGGGACGATGTTTAAACAGAGGCTGGCGGCGTTGTCGCAGGGGAAAAATACGCTGTATTAATCTTAGTGTTTGCCGTAAACTGAAACTATCCACATAGGGGCCGTAATAGCGATCCTTAGCTTGATTTAAACGGCGTTTTCTCGTAATAAAAATTCGGGGATAGGTTTCCGACCAAGTGATACACACATAGGGATATTTTTTGTCATCCTTGAGCAAGACATTAAAATGGGGTTGATGTTGTTTAATTAAATTTGCTTCTAAGGTTAGTGCTTCCGCTTCCGTATCGGTGACAATAAATTCTATGTCTGCTATCTGTTGCACCATCAAAGCAATGCGAGCAGTGTGGGGTTGGGAGTCCCGAAAATAGGATCTCACCCTAGTTCTCAATTTTTTTGCCTTACCAATGTAAAGAATTTCCCCCTGGCGATCGCCCATGAAGTAAACCCCAGGCTCTTGGGGAATTTGTTGCAGTCTTTGCTCCAATAAATCCGGCTGTTGTATTAAAGGAATGGGATTGGCCGTGACTACCATTGCTAAAAAAGAAAGGTTTAAATTTTAATTGTAGGAAGTTTTAGAAAATCTGACACTGTAGCAAATTAATCTAGGAGTAATGCCCGATAAATATTATCACTTATCCTTATAAATACTGGAACGATGACCTACTTTAATTACAGCCACCACTAACTCCGTTTCTCTTATTTCATAGATAATGCGGTATGTTCCCTGCCGTGCCCTATATTTTTCTTCCCCTGTTAATTTTACACAACCTTCACCCCTAGGATTGATAGCCAGAGCTTCAATTCTCGTCAGAATTTTCTTGACATCACTATTAGGAATTTTTCTAAGATCTTTGGCTACAGATTGTTTGAACGTAATTTTATATTTTGCCATGGGCTTTTAGATCATTAATCAAAGCTTCATAGCTTAATTCCGGCTCATCTTTTCGTTCTGCAAAGGCAGATAAATCTTCCTGGTCTTCAGACATTAGTAATCGCACCGCTTCATCCACAATTTCCGATATGGAAACATGGGAAGAAGCCGCCTTTATTTTTAAAGCTTGATGGATAGATGGCTCGAAATAGATAGTTGATCTTTTTGATAAAGTTTTCATAGTACGATGCCAAAATCTAGCAATTACCTGACATCATAGCGTTAAAACGTCAGAATGTTGCAACGCTCTAGTGATATGGTTGTCAACAAACAGGCCAACTTCTGGAAAGTTATCGCATCGAGGAGATTGTTAAGAATGGTGATGGAATCTTGGTTGGGAACAATGATTGGTACGGGAGTAGCGGTGGTTTTCACTATGCCGGCTGTAGCCCAAACCCAGTCCCTATTTTTAGCTTATCCACCCCAAAATCACCAGACCAGTAGCCCGACGATTTTCTTCATTGGTTCTGCTGCTCCAAATGTGACGGTTAACCTGAATGGTCAGGTGATTGAACGCAGTGCCCAAGGTAATTTTGCCCCTGTTATTCCTCTCCAGATGGGGGAAAATCAATTTATCTTTCAGGCAGGCTCCCAACGGATTGAGCGCACTATTACCCGCATTAGCACTGGCCCCACATTGCCGGCCCAAGGTGGTTTTGCACCGGGTTCCCTTACCCCGGCGGTGTCCATCAGTCGCCCCGCCGATGAACCGATTTGCTTTACGGCGATCGCCCCCACCGATGCCACGGCTACAGTAACTTTGGCAGGCCAAATCATTCCCCTCACCCCCCAGGGCAATGTGGTACAGTTGCCGGCCAATAACACAATTTTGCACGGAGAAAATCAGCCCCAAGTAACGGCGGCGGATCAGTATAAGGGCTGTCAAAGCTTTACTTCTGAACAATTGCCCACTTTGTTGGGAATACCCCAATTTAATTTGCAATGGCGGGGACAAACTTTTTCTGCCCCTGGCCCGGGTAGCGTGACCTTGCTCAATGGCGATCGCCCCCAGGTAGTTGCAGTGACCAGTCAGGCAGGGGTGGCCCGCACAGGCCCTGGCACTGATTATTCCCGGTTGACCCCTTTGCCCCAGGGGAGTCAAGCCAGCGTTACCGGCCGGGATGGGGACTGGTTGCGCTTAGACTATGGCGGCTGGATTAAAGCGGATGAAACTGCCACTCTACCCAGTCAAGCTCCGCCCCGTTCTATCATTCGCAGTGTGGGTTATCAGGTTTTTGGCGATCGCACAGAAATGCGTTTCCCCCTACAATTGCCGGTGCCGGTCACAGTACATCAGACTGAAACAGGATTCACTTTAAGTCTTTACAATACCACCGCCCAAACTGATACTATTCGTATTGATAATGACCCCATTATCCGGAATTTAACTTGGCAACAGATTAGCCCAGATCGCATTGATTACTACTTTACTTTTAAAACCGATCAACAGTGGGGTTACGATCTCCGTTATGAGGGCACTACGTTAATTTTGTCCCTACGCCATCCCCCCCGTATTTCTTCCCAACGAGGTAACTTGCAGGGGGTAAAAATTTTGCTCGACCCAGGCCACGGGGGCAGTGAAGCGGGGGCAGTGGGACCCACTGGTTATCCTGAAAAAGATATTAACTTGTTGATTTCCCGACGATTAGCCGATCGCCTCCGGGCCCAGGGAGCCAATGTCCATCTGACCCGCACCGGGGATGAATTTGTGTCCCTAGTCGATCGCCAAACCCAAATTAACCAAGTGCAACCGGCGATCGCCATTTCTATCCATTACAATGCTTTGCCCGATAGCGGTAATCCCAATGAAACCGACGGTATTAGTACGTTTTGGTACAATGCCCAGGCCGCCGATTTAGCCAACTTTTTACAACGTTATTTAGTGGAGAATTTGGGTAGAAACTCCCATGGGGTTTATTGGAATAATTTAGCGTTGACTCGTCCCACCATCGCCCCAGCGGTGCTACTGGAATTGGGATTTATGATCAGCCCCCAGGAATTTGAGTGGATTACCAATGCCCAAGCCCAGGAACAATTGGTGCAAGCTTTGGCGACGGGAATTACCACTTGGTTACAGCAACAACGTTGAGTCCACTTCCAGAAAATTTCCCGCTTCGTTTAAGTACCAACTTCTGCTGGTGCTGAACTTGCCATCCTTACCGGCAGCAATGAGGTAAACATACTCTGGCCAGGCAATCGCCCGGTCAAATTCGGATGGTATGGGCTGGCCATGGGGATGGGAATGGAAAATACCAATAATGCTTAAACCCTTAGAGCGACAATCCTTTTGGGCAGTGAGCAAAACTTTAGGGTCAATGGCAAAGTAATGTAACTTGCTGCCTTGATTATGATCCTGTCCAAATTCCTCCACTTTTCCCCAGCAATTTTCCGTCGGTTGAACTTCTAACACTTGCCAATGGCGATCTCGCAGAAATCCGCTGGGCGGTGCGCCGTTTGTTTGAGTAACTACCTGTCCTAGTAAGAGACCACAACATTCCTCTGGGTAGCACAGTTCCCCATGGCGATAAATCTGGGCCTGGTGAGTCCGACTAAGACTTAGTTGCATCACTTCTGTCAGTTCTCCCTGCGCTCTTTCAGCAATCCTGTAAAAATCCCGGCCATTTCTCAAACTTTAGTGAAATAACCAGCGCCAGAGGGGATGACGGGGGCCAATTTTCCGAATTCTGGCGGTGCCCCGGATCAGACTATTTCTTTCCCTAATGGATAGACCCCAGAGAAGATGACAACTTTGCCTAATTAACACTGCTCCGGTAAAGCCGATGCTGGCAAAAAGGGTGAAGGCCGGTACCATCTGAAAGGCAAAACCATAACGAATAGCTACCCAAGTGAAATGATCCTGTAATAGCACAATGTCTTCCCGGAATTGCCAGAGGGACCAAGGAATGAGAGTACACCAAATTAGTGCCACCACTGCCCAACGACCATAAACCCCCGCTTGGTAGAGGCGATAGGCGGGTTTGCTCAAACACTGGTCGGGCATTAAGCGATGGGGCATTGATGTTGAAATTTTCACGAAATTAAGTCCGTTAACTCTGGAACGGGGGATTCCGCCTATTGTCAGAATGTAAGACTAGCTACTCCTTGGGGTAGAAAGATTCGACTTCAGCGCAAGCGAGTCGGGGTAGTTCACGCTCCAATACCTAACCTTAGGGCCCAGTTGGGGCTAAAGGGAATCAGGGTGAGTAACATCAATAGCAGAGCCAGCAGTCCCAGGCCGGCCCTGGTGTCATCCGGTTCTGTCAACTCGTTTAGACTGGGCCGTTCTAGTTGCCGTTGCAAAAATAAAACCACGATCGCCCAGTAGAGGGGGATGGGATTAGCGGGGTTAAAGAGGGTAATGCCCCCCAAAATAATCAACGTGGCAATGGTGGTCCGCCGAGCTACTTTGCGGCCGTAGATAGCTTGAATAATGCGGCCACCGTCCAATTGGCCCGCCGGGAGCAGATTCAAACCATTAATGACTAAACCTAACCAACCGAGCACCGTGAGGGGATGAATGGCCACAATGTCCTTAGTCAGGGCATCGCCAAGGATGACTTTGGCTACAGTGCCCACCAGCAATGAACCCTGCAAAAACTGCACCGGCAACTGAAAAAGGCTATCTTCCCTGGAAAGTATTAAACCCACCATCAGGAATAACAGGGACACTAAGCCCCCCACTGCCGGCCCGGCGATCGCCACGTCGAATAGGGCATTACGACTGGGTAACAGGGACTCAAAACGGGTAATGGCCCCAAAGGAACCAATTTGCCAATTGGGTAAAAAGAATGGCCAACTGAGGCGTACATCCCACTTTTTCGCCTGCCAGAGATGGCCTAGCTCATGGGCTAGTAGAATAATACCCACGGCGATCGCCAGGGGAACCGTTTCCCCCACCCGTTGCCAATTGTCCACTAAGTCAAAGCCCAACAGGGCCGCACTGGCTTCCAATGTAGTGACAATGGTGGCCACCAGTAATACCACCGCCAAATTTTTCTGGGCCAGGGTGCTGGGCTGGGGGTCATTACTGCTGGGGAGAATAACTACCACCGGCCGGTCTTCGCTACCTTCCACCAAAAAGAGACGGTATTTATCCCCCATCAAATCCTTAAGTTTAGCCGAAAGTTTGCCAAAGGCGTCCTCCGCCTCCGTCCGTAAATTGCCCTTAAAAATTGCCCCCTCCTGGTAGGCAATGGTCTCCGTGGCAAAAAAACTATCAATGCTAAAAATCCCTTTAATAATTGTCAAATCTTCCGGTGGAATGGGGGAAGCATCCTCTTCGAGGCTAGTGGTGGCATTGACTTCGCCAACAGTTGTGCCCTGATCTGGCTCCTTGGCCAAATTCTGCAATCGTTGGGCCGCTTTTTGACGCAACAGTTCCGCTTGCCCTGCCTCCCGCATTTGCCGACCGAGGTAGATGTAAATTCCCGCCGATACTAAAAGCAGAATTAATACTGCGGGCAAACTGAGGGACAACCCTAAGCTAAAAAGGACAAAATACAACAGCCAAGGGGCCATCAGCACCACGGACTGTAGCCAAGCAAGTTTGCCAAGCTTACCAAAGGGTTTGGCCCGCCGGTAGCCCCAGACTAAAACACCGATCGCCAGGGCAAAAATGACGAAGACAATGGGGGTTAAAAACTGGTCTAGGGTAGTGGGCATGGGTAAAGCAATGTTGGGAGTTGGGAGTGGAACTATCTCTGGGCAAGGTTAGGGGGCTAGGGCAAGGCATCCATGGCCTGGCGTAAATTACCACCATGGCTGAGCAGTTGGGCTTCGGCGGCTTCCAGGCTGAGCCCGGACCAATGCATTAACAACGCTAACTTAACCCGTTGGCCACTGGCATTCAGTAGTTGGCCCGCTTGCTCCCGATTTAAATCAGTTAAATCTTGCAAAATACGCACTGCCCGGTCTTCTAGTTTGCGGTTGGTTACAGCCACATCCACCATGCGATTGCCGTAAACTTTGCCTAATTTGACCATGGCACCGGTGGAAAGAATGTTCAACGCCATTTTGGTTACTGTGCCTGCTTTCAAACGGGTGGAGCCAGCTAAAATTTCTGGCCCTGTCAACAATCGAATATTCACATCCGCTGGCCTGGGGGCTTGGATTTCCGGCACACAGGCAATGAAAATTGTTTTTGCCCCCCTGGCCCGGGCCGCATCCAAAGCTCCATGGACATAGGGAGTGGTTCCCCCGGCCGTAATGCCCACCACCACGTCCAATTGGGTAATGCGATGGTCGGCGATCGCCCGGGCTCCATCTTCCGCAATATCTTCCAACCCTTCCGAACTGCGGAGTAGGGCACTAGCTCCCCCGGCTAAAATACCCTGCACCAACTCCGGCGGTGTACAAAAAGTGGGGGGACATTCCACCGCATCCAACACCCCCAGGCGGCCACTGGTGCCGGCCCCAATGTAGAAAAGACGACCCTTTTTAGCTAAAGCCCCACTAATAATTTCAATGGCCGCCGCTAAATCTTCCCTCGCTGCGGCGATCGCCGTTACCGTCAGTTGATCCTGTTGGTTAAATAAATCTACCAACTCCAGGCTAGACAACTGGTCCAAATTTTGGCTTTGGGGATTGGCCTGCTCTGTTAATAGA
>NZ_JADEWJ010000437.1:0-1537 GCF_015207725.1 Synechocystis sp. LEGE 06083 | reverse complement strand
TTATTTAACCAGTGTGGTCGGTAGCGAAATGCACTCCACTGCCCCCACCGAAGCCCTCAAAGCCCAGGCGATCGCCGCCCGTTCCTATGCCTTAGTCCATATGGTGCGGCCCGCTAGCCAATGGTTTGACCTAGGGGATACCCAACGGTGGCAAGTGTACAAAGGCATCGGTAGTGAACAAGGCCCTTCCCATAATGCCGTTACTTCCACCCTGGGGCAGGTGTTGAGCCATAACGGGGGAGTGGTGGAATCCCTCTACGCATCCACGGATGAAATTGTGGCCCGGGTGCATAAAGGTAAGGGCATGAGTCAGTATGGAGCCTACGACTTAGCTCGTCAGGGTTACAACTATCAGCAAATTCTCAGCCGTTACTATCCTGGGGTGGAAGTGGCCCGGGTAGTGTTAAAAAATTGAGTCGTTTTGGCTGATTGCTTGCCCGGCCTTCCCCAGTTTTTCGATAAAGTATAAGAAGTTACCAGTTAACTAAAGCAAACTCCTTTTCACCGGAAATAAAACCATGAGTACCCAAGATAAAGCCAGGGAACTGCTGGCCAGGGATCGTCAGAACGAAAATCAATTGCAGGAAAACATGGCGGCTCGGGCGGCAGAAACAGAATTGACCGTAGCAGAAGACTTGGACGAGAAAGCCAGGGAATTGTTAGCCGAAGAACGACAACAGGAAAAACATGTGGAAGAAACCATGCTCAGTCGTTCCACCGAGGAATTGAGCTAATTGTAATTATACTGATCTTCTAGCCAAACCCTTTCCCCACAAGCCTTGCCAAGGGTTTAGGGCATATCCTTTCCGTATAGTGACTAAAACTCAATGCCTGGTTGAGCCTTAACATTTTGCTCCCGGAAAGGGTGCTTGATCAGGGTCATTTCTGTGACTAAATCGGCCCGGTCTATCAATGGCTGGGGTGCTCCCCGGCCTGTCAAAATAACGTGATGAGATTCCGGCTTTTCTGCTAGTCCCGCTAGTACAGTCTCCACGTCCAGATAGCCCAGTTTTAACGCCACATTTACCTCATCCAGTAGGACTAGCTGGTAATCAGGATTGCGGATATACTCCAGCGCTTTTTGCCACGCTGCATGGGCGATCGCCTGGTCCCGCTGCCGGTCTTGGGTTTCCCACGTAAAACCTTCCCCCAGGGCCAAAAAAGTTAATTGGTCTTGCCAAGGAGCAAAGGCCGCCTTTTCGGCCGGTTCCCAAGCCCCTTTGATGAACTGAATAATGGCCACCTGATAACCATGGCCCAGGGATCGCAACACCATCCCCAGGGCAGCAGTGGTTTTGCCCTTGCCGTTGCCAGTGTGAACAATTACCAGACCCTTCTCTGCCTTGGCCGCCGCAATGCGCTCATCCTGTAAAGCTTTGCGCTTTTGCATCTTAATTTTGTACTGCTCATCGGACAGGGAATTGGCCATGGTAACTGTTAAGAATTTCTGCAAAAATTGTAACTCTTGCAGGGGACAAATGTTAAGAGTTTGTTGTGAAAACTGCGATGATCCCCATTTTTATTTACGATAATAATA
>NZ_JADEWJ010000084.1:0-13969 GCF_015207725.1 Synechocystis sp. LEGE 06083 | reverse complement strand
CTTCACCGCTGTGGGGATTTAAACCGGCGATCGCCACGGATGGTTTGTCAATGCCGAAGTCCTGGGCTAAGCAAGTTAACAATAAATCTAGTTTACTGTCCATTAACTCCGGGGTTAGGGCCAATGGTACAGCTTTCAAAGGAATATGGGTGGTGGCTAGCAGGGTGCGTAAAGTCCAGCCAGTAAAAGGCGATCGCCCAACAAATGCCATACCAAAACGTTCTACCCCAGCTCGGCTTGCTAAAACTTCCGTTTGCCCTGGGTAATTATGTCCCGCCGCCTGCCAAGCGGATTTGGCGATCGGGGCAGTGACAATGCCGGCAAATTCCCCTGCCAAAGTTCTGGCGATCGCTTCATTCAAATAGGCAAAACTGATGGCCCCACTAATTGCATCACCCCGGCCCACGCTAACCTCCTCGAGGTTGGGATGGTCTACCTCCAGTAAATTAATCTTTTCTGGATCTGCTAGGTTTAAACCCGGATTTTTGGCCAACAGTTGCCCATGGGTTTGGGTCAACACAGAACGGGAACCGATCACCGTTAACTGACAAATTTGGACTAACTCTGGTTCAACCAGGGCTTTGAGCACTACCTCTGGACCAATGCCCGCCGGATCCCCCAAAGTCAAAATTAAACGGGGCAAACTCATACAATCCATACTCAATCAGGTTTAAGAGGATATTCCTATGGGATAATGAACCACCGACGACAAAGATTTTTTCATCCCAAATTATTCATCCCCCATTGAGGAATTAACTATGACCGCTGAAAGCATGTTGGCCAATGGCGCTTTTATCATGATTGGCCTGACCCTACTGGGAGTGGCCTGGGGTTTTGTCATTATCAAACTCCAAGGTAGCGAAGAATAGAAATTCCTGGGCCAAGGCGGTTTGATCCCTCCTGGTTTGGGAAAAAATATTGAAGTGATACTGATACCAGGACTATTAACTGTCCATTGTGCCATTGCCTAGTGTGAATTTTACCTATCAGTGCCAAGCCCGGTGTTCCCATAGCCAAGCCAGGGCTGGAATTTTTCAGACTCCCCATGGGTCGGTGGAAACTCCCCGTTTTATGCCCGTGGGTACCCTGGCAACGGTCAAGGGCATTACCCCCGCCCAGTTAGCCGATACCCAAGCCCAAATGGTATTGGCCAACACTTACCACCTCCATCTCCAACCAGGGGAAAAGATCATTGCCGCCGCTGGGGGAGTGCACAAGTTTATGGGCTGGCCAGGCCCGATGCTGACGGATTCCGGTGGTTTTCAGGTTTTTAGTCTCAGTCAGCTACGCACCATTGATGAACGGGGGGTCACATTTCGATCGCCAAGGGATGGTCGTTTGATTGATATGACTCCAGAGCATTCCATTCAAATTCAAAATGCGTTGGGGGCTGACGTGATTATGGCCTTTGATGAATGCCCCCCCGGCCAAGGCGATCGCCCCATGGTGGAAAGGGCCACAGCCCGCACTTACCGTTGGCTAGAAAGGTGCATCGAAGCTCACCAAAGGCCCCAGGATCAAGCTCTGTTTGCCATCGTTCAGGGGGGTACCTTTTTAGATCTGCGTTCCCAAGCAGCGGCAGAACTCATTGCATTGGATTTACCTGGTTACGCCATTGGCGGAGTCAGCGTGGGGGAAGCGCCAGCCTTAATTGACAAAGTAGTACAACACACCGCCCCGTTATTGCCAGCCCATAAACCTCGTTACTTGATGGGGGTAGGCACCTATCGGGAAATGGCTAGGGCTATTTTTGCGGGCATTGATTTGTTTGATTGTGTGATTCCCACCCGTTTTGGTCGCCACGGCACAGCCTTAGTACAGGGGCAACGGTGGAATTTAAAGAATGCCACTTTCCGCGAAGATTATCGCCCATTGGATGAAACGTGCCCTTGCTATACCTGCCAAACTTTTTCCCGAGCTTACCTCAACCATTTGATACGCTCCAGGGAGATGTTGGGTTATATTCTGCTCTCTTTACACAATATTACGGAATTAATTCGCTTCACCCAAAGCATTCGCCAGGCAATTTTAAATGATACTTTTACCAAAGATTTTGCCTATTGGTTAACTCCACCGGAGTAAATTTAGGATAAATTTAGGCGATCGCAAATCCAGTGTGGGGGCGCACCGACGGCTCTTGGAATCCCAGAACAATGGCTTCTTTAGGAATACCATTAGCAATTAGTTCATTAGCAATACCATCTTCAGTTCCATCACGTTGTACCCAAATTTTTCCCTCGCGAATTTCAATATGGATCAGGCATCCATGGTAATGCCGGTTTCCCTCCCATCCTTCAGAAAGAATAGCGTATTGATCATTTGCGGGGTCAAAGACTGCGAGATTACGGACATTAACGTTGGCATAGTTAATCTCTGTATAGGGTTGTAAAGTAATACAAATAATTTGACGATAATGATTTAGAATATCCATCGGGTAATATAGCAAAGATTGCTAAGGTTAGGAAATAATGTAGGGAAAGAGTTAAGAAAAAAGCGATGCCAGCCCCCTACAGTATAGAGCTAAAAGAGAAAGCGGTAAGTGCAGTGGAAAAAGGAGAGAAGAAAAGCCATGTCTGCCGAACACTGAACATTAGTCGCAACACCTTAGACCTATGGATAAAAAAGAAGAAAGAGACAGAAAGCGTGGCCCCGAAGAGAGATTATGAGCGTGGTCCACGACCGAAAATAGATAATATAGAAGGAGATGAACTCTACACCCGAGTAGGTGAGAACCTTCCCTCCCCAAAAGTCAGAAGGTTGGACAATTAGTTTCAGGGAAAGAGAAAGTTGATACTGGTTAGAAGCCAAAGCCGGAATCAAGGATAGGAGGTTGTTCGAGCCGGGAGTAAAGACTGTTTGGGAGTAGGGAGAACCGAGCCAGTGGATGCGGTGGTTCACCGATGGTGAAAGACGATATGGGAAGGAATTATGGAAATTAGCGAGTATTTATTTGCCCGGTAAGATGACTACAGATGCTTACCCCGACAAAAAGGTCTGGGGTGAGGGGTTAGAAGTGGCTAGAAATGGCTATGAAGATTAAGGGTTCTCAGGACAAGCCAAGGGTCGAATGGGTATTTCGAGAGCATCCATTTACGGAAATTAGTCCATCATCGGAAGTACATGCCAATCATTTAGACCTACATTCCGCACGTAGTACACCTTCGTCTAAAATCGAGTACGACGGCAAGCCTATTTCGGGGTTTGCCTCTTGACTCCCAGTCAATTAATACTAAACAATTACGCTATCTGTAGTGTTTTCCCGAAAATTTAGTAACTATTGGTAGAGCCTGCGGAATGTAGGTTTAGAGGCATTAAAGAGCGCCCTAAGACGTCGGGGGACAGCCTACCGTCGGCGACAAAACCACTATGCCAAGGAACTAGAGGGATTGCAGAGAGCCCTTAACGTGCAGAGGTTGCTACATAACTGGTTCCGTCCTCATGGAAGTCTGGAGAAAAATACCACTCCGGCTATGGCCATGGGCTTTATTGACCGCCCTGTCGAAATTGCAGAAATCCCTACCTGTAGAGGCTTTTGCCGATTCACTCCCTAAAAGAACAGTGCCCAAACTTATCACTTTTTCTCCTTTGTCAACCCCGTTGGGCAATTACAAGTATCAACCCAGGATGCTGAAGGACAAAGACCCAGAAGATCTCCATCAATTACGGGTGGGAATGCGACGGTTACGGACGGCGATCGTCAAATCATCTGTTCTCCTTCCACACCACAGTTCCAACTAAAATTATCATTGGTTCTATCTCAATTGTTCTCGTCTTTGGCCCTGTTATGTTTGCAGCGTACATCGTCCCGGAATAGGCCATTCCACTCGGTAAACTAGTCCGCCAATTTAATAAATTTACCGACGCTATATAGCCCCGCCGAATCCCAAGCTTCTGCAATTAATTTAGTGTTGGCCAAAACGGGGTCAGATTCGATCTCCTCAGATAACGTTAGCGGTCGCAATTTCACTGTCATGGAGTGTCATGGAAGGAAATCCTTTTGGTATCCCGCACTAACATCGAAGCCAGATCAAAACGGCAACCATCCACGTGCATTTCTGAAACCCAATAACGAAGGGAATCGAGAATTAGGCCCCGATAATAAGGTGATTAACTTTGATACTGTTGCCAAACCACCGAACCACTGTAATTTCTGTGGGAACTCTTGTTTTCATTGAAAATGTAGTACTTTTTGTCGTAAATGTCCCAGAAGGAAAGGATGAGTCCGTTTTCGTTACCTTCCGTTGTATCGTTGAAAATCACATTTAAAATGCCATCAATACCAGATGGTCACCACTGGTTAATGTCGATTAAGTTACAACACAACTTCTGTGCCAAAGCCTCCGGGGAATCCCTGTTGATAGCCGAACTGGGTATCGTTCATAATCCAGGCAATGTTCCAACCTTGGCTGGGATAACTAGCGAGAATATCGGTTTTTCCGTCCCCATTGATGTCGGCGGTTCCGGTGATTTTCCAATCCTTGCCCCAACTGGGCAGAATTTCAGTGGAAAGTAATCCTCCTCGGCCATCCATGAGATGTACTGCATTCCAACCTTCGGAAGGGTAGTTAACTAAAATATCCATATTACCATCGTTGTTCATGTCTCCGGCGGCCACGGCTTGCCAGCCTCCCCAGAAAGAAGCCGAGGTATAGCTCCCATAGGTTGTGCCATACATATTCCAAACAGCATTCCAACCAGTGGAGGGATTAGTAACTAAAATATCGGTATTACCATCACTGTTAAAATCGCCGGTATCAACGACCTGCCACTCAGTACCCCAGGAGGGCAGTCCTGCAACCCAAGATACTTGACCTTGATTGGTCACCCAGAGGGCATTGTAGCCAGTGCTAGGTTGGGTGACAATAATGTCGCTTTGACCATCAAAGTTAAAGTCTCCGATGGCAGTGGGCTTCCAGCCAACCCAACTAGTTAGGCTAAAGCTATTTTCCAACGTTCCCCCCTTAACAAGCCAGCCGCTATTGGTGTTATTAAAAGTGTTGTGGGCAATGGCAAAAAGAGTCGGTGGTAAGTTGGGTTGGAAAATGTCATCATTGGTAATTGTGCCGGTTACGCCGTTAGTTGTTCCAATGGTGTAGCCCTTACCACTAGCCAGGGTCAGAATAACCGTCTGATCCGGTTCAACCGTAGTATCTGCAGTGGGGTTGACGGTGAGGCTAACCGTGCTTGAACCAGCAGCAAAGGTTATTGTCTTGTTACTTCCAGGGGTTGCACCGCTGTAGTCGGCGCTATCCGCTGTCCCCGTAATGCCGTAGTTCACCGTCAGGGCATTGGTCGTTGGCCCAGTACGGGTGAAGGTATAGACCAAGTTGGTAACTCCATCTTCCGTCACACTGCTGGGAGAAACAGCTAGGGTGATTACGGGAGGATCTTCATTTTGTCCCAAAATGTAGGTAAAGTAGCTACCATTCAAATTCAAGTTGGTTTTTCCTCTGATGATACCAATTAGTTCATCAGGTTCATTTCCGGGTTTATTTAACCGTATTTGTGTGTCTTGCCCAAGAACGAATAGACTGTAGTCATTGCTCCTCCCTTTTAATTGAATGGTATCGCCTTCATTAGATTCAAAATCGGTAATGTCAGCATAATCATTGATGCCAGGGCTAGAGATACCATCATCGTATCCGAGCCAATTGGCATCACCTAAGATGAAACGATCAGCCCCTAAACCTCCAGCAAAAAGGTCAATTTCACCTTTCCCGGGTGAAGTATTCGTTAGGTTTACCGCAATCAGAATATCATTACCCAGATCTCCGAATAAGGTGTCATTACCTGCATTACCAATTAATGTGTTATTTGCTTCATTGCCCAAAATAAGGTTGTTTAAACTGTTTCCTATCCCGATAATTGCACTATCCGTAAGAATCAAATCTTCCAGATTTGCCCCCAAGGTAAAGTTCACGGAGGACTGAACTGTATCTATTTCGGTGGCTAGGGTAGATGTTTCTATTACAACATCCCCTAGAGAGTCCACCAAATAAGTATCATTACCGCTTCCTCCGGTCATAGTGTCATTACCCAAGTTACCTATGAGCAAGTCATCCCCAGCTCCTCCATCCAAAATATTGTTGAGGTTATTGCCGATGATTGTGTTGTTGAGAGCATTTCCTGTTCCTCGAACAGCAACACTCCCGTTGAGTAACAGATTTTCTACATTAGCGGGTAGCGTATAGTCAACTATGGATTCAACATCATCAATTTCTGTACTCAAAGTAGAGGTTTCTCTTACAACATCCCCTAGAGAGTCCACCAGATAAGTATCATTCCCTGTTCCTCCGGACATGGAGTCATTACCCAGGCCACCCACGAGGATATCGTTTCCTGCTCCTCCATTGAGGGTATCGTTGCCAGTTCCTCCCAGCAATAAATTGTCCGCATCACTACCGGTTAAGTTATCGTTAAAGTCTGACCCTTCAATATTTTCGATACCAATTAAGCGATCGCCTTGGGCATGGCCTCCGCTGGCTATTTGGGTCGTCAGATTCGCAGTAACTGCGGCATTAGAAGCACTGTAATCGACCGTATCAACGCCATCATCACCATTGAGGGTGTCAGCTCCTAGTCCACCGATGAGAGTATCGTCCCCAACACCACCACTTAAGCTATCTCGGCCATCACCGCCCTGTAATCGATCATTCCCCTCATCACCCATTAGCTCTGCGGGAGATTTCACCCCAGGCTGTAGTTCGATGATGTCATTACCTTTGCCACCACCAGCGGAGATTTTTTTAATGCCTGAAAATTCTTGGCTGAACTCAGTAATTGCTCCTGGAAAAGCTGGTTTAAGAACTGCTATAACCTCTCCATCAATCCCATCACCTAAATGAACAATTCTTACCACTTCATCGATATTGGGCGTTAAGCGGAGGGTATAATCCGTACTTGCTGCATCAACCTGTAGAACTCGGATAAAGTAGGTGCCGGGATCTACAGCAAAGTCAACGCGTTCAGATTGGGTTGCGGTTTGGGTTGAGCTTTGCAGGACTTCACCGCTAACGTTGAGGAGTTGTAGGTCAACATTACTGCTGAGGTCTTCCAACAGAACCGTGAGCAGGCCAAAGTCAAGCATTTCTAGGCGATAGTAGTCGCTACTGCCGGCCTGTCCAATAGAGTTGTTATAGCGTTTGGTTTCCAGAAGCTGGCCAATATTAAAGGCAGTATTAAGACTATTCCCAGGGTTATTCAGGGTTAGGTTAACGTTGGCGTCAAAGAATGCATAGTTTGTGCCATCAAAGCCATTCCAACCAAAGCTGGTACTTTCGCTAAAACCGGCATTGGGGGTAAAGGTTAAATTATTGAGGCTGGCGACAGAAATTTCTTGGTCGAAGTCAACATTAGTGTTACCTAGTTTGAGGGTGCCATTGGCAGGCAAAGAGGTGATTTTGATCTTGGTGAGGGCATCACCGTCAACATCGGTAAATTTTTTAATAAAGTCATTCTGGGTAAAAGTAACAACAGAAGCAGAACCGTATTTATTGACGTCAGCTAGGGTGGGACGGTCGGCAACGGGGGTGATGGTCAGGTTAACCTTAGCGGGGGGGGGCACAAAGGCTGTACCGTTGAAGCCTGTCCAACTAAAGCTAGCATTGCCGTTAAAGTTTTCGTTGGGAATGAAGACCAGTTTGTCTAGGTCTGCTAGGGCGATCTCTTCATTGAGGTCGATATTGAAGATAATTTCAGGGGTGATCAGTTCCAACCTTCCAGCACTGGCATTGGGAAGTTCTGTAATCTTGATTTTGGTCAGGTTTTGGCTGAAGACGGTACTGAAGTCGGCAGTAGTAAAACCAATAATACTGTCTTCAATTGTAGATTTTTCAAAATTTGTATTAGTAAAAGCAATGATGCTGTTTTGGATTGTGGATTTTTCAAAATCTTCATTAACGGCGATCGTGGCAATTTCTTCTATTAAGAGAGAAGGTGTTTCCAGTGAGACTAAGGCTTGAATGTCTTCTGTTAAAAAACCGGTTAAGACGTACTCGTAATTGCTTGCTTGTAAAGGTTGATCGCTAAATACGAGTAAATCACGGAAAGGTAAAGACGCATTATTTCTCACAGAAAAAGTGGTGAAAAATATACCTGGAGCAGAAGTCGCCCCCTGAGATTTAATAGTGGGGCTAAACTCAGAAAAATAAATCTCTATTTTATCTTCTGAAACTTTAAATAAATCGTCGCTAAAGCCAATTGTGTCTTGCCCAATATCGCCATCTGGGTAAAGGTAAATTTCAAATATATCGTTCCCAGGACCACCTCCCATATAGTCATTTCCATCAGCCAAAGAAAATCCTAAACGGATAATATCATCTCCAGCTCCTCCAAATATCCTGTCATTTCCAGTTCCTGCCTGAAGTATGTCATTACCATTTCCACCAATAATGGTGTCATCGCCATTACCATCGAATAGATCATCATCGCCGTCATTACCCTCAATATAGTCACTGCCATCACCACCATAGATGGTGTCGTTTCCGCTTTCCCCGTAAAGTACGTCGTTTCCTGAATCACCCTCAATATAGTCACTGCCATCACCACCATAGATGGTGTCATTTCCGCTTTCCCCGTAAAGTTCGTCGTTGCCGTCATTAACTGCCGCAGTAGCATTACCACCATCAATTAAATCATCTCCGTTTCCACCATAGATAGTGTCATCTCCACTATTGCCAGTCAGAGAGTCGTTACCACTCTGTCCAAGAATAAAGTCGTCTCCTGAACCACCATTTATAGTGTCATTTCCTGAACCACCATTTATAGTGTCATTTCCGGATAATGCATCGATAATATCGGCAAAATCAGTCCCAACAATAAAATCATTACCTGACGTTGGTGGCCCATTGAGAATTGTGCCCGTTGCACTGGCTTGGGTACCAATCGTATAGCCTGAACCAGAGGTAATTGTTACTGTTACAGTTTCATTATCCTCATTATTAAAATCAGCAATTGGGTCTACGATAATTGTCGTTGTAGCTGAACCAACGGCAAAATTAGCAACGGTTGCCGCAGAACCGATGATGTTGTAATCCTTTATTCCGGTGGGTAAGATCCCCGATGAGGCGGTGCCACTAAGTGCGTAGTTAACAGTTAAAGCACTATTGAGATTGCCAGTCCTAGTTAGGGTGAAAACCAATGAATTTGGTCCGTTTTCCGTCACACTGCTAGGGGATACGGCAATAGTAACAGATGGGGATGTTGATGGCAGTATATTTAAATTAATGTTGCCGGTAATATCCTCATAGCCATCTACTGCTATTTGATAGGTCGTCCCAGATGTGGCACTAAAGCTGACTCGACTTTGACGAACATCGACGCTAATATCATCGTTTTGTCCATTAGGCACTAGAGCCAAAGCATTAAGTGCGTTTCCTGTGTACACAGAAAGAACTGTATCAAAATTACTGCCAATGGTATCAATGGTCACATTTCCTGATACTGGAGCGGTCCAACTCCACCAAGCTGAGTTCAGGGCACCGGACTGGTTTGGTTCTCCAGTTTCTCCCGTAAATCCTACGTTAGTGCCATTTGTTGACACAACTGTACCAGAGACAGGAATGCGATTGGCGAAGTTATCATTGTTGGAATCATCATTGGTAATCGTGCCGGTTACGCCGTTAGTTGTTCCAATGGTGTACCCCGTACCACTAGCCAGGGTCAGAATAACCGTCTGATCCGGTTCAACCGTAGTATCTGCAGTGGGGTTAATGGTGAGGCTAACCGTGTTAGAACCAGCGGCAAAGGTTATTGTCTTGTTACTTCCAGGGGTTGCACCGCTGTAGTCGGCGCTATCCGCTGTCCCCGTAATGCCATAGTTCACCGTCAGCGTATTGGTCGTTGGCCCAGTACGGGTGAAGGTATAGACTAAGTTAGAAATTCCATCTTCCGCCACACTGCTGGGAGAAACAGCTAGGGTAATGGCTGGAATGACAGGATAAGTAAGATTTACCCAGGCCCAGTTACTAGAATAATCTGTGCCATCAAAACCATTCCAGGCAAAACTGGTATTGCCGCCAAATCCTGAATTTGGGACAAAACTCAAACTACTCAGGCTTGAAGTAGGAATTTCTTGGTTGAGGCTAACGTTAACATTGCCCAGTTTTAGCACGCCACCGTTGGGCAAGGAAACGATTTTGATTTTGCTGAGACTATTACCATCCGCATCGGTAAACTTACTGGTAAAGTCTGGAGCAGAAAAAGCAACTGAACTATTAGTATTGCCAGACTTATTAATATTGCTAATAACTGGCAAATCATTAACAGCCGTAATTGCTATGGCCACTGTGGCGGCGGCATTGGCATAGTTAGTTCCATCAAAACCGTTCCAACTAAAACTGGTATTGCCGTTAAAGTTAGCATTGGGAATAAAGGTCAATGAGCCTAGGTTGGCAACGGCAATTTCTTGATTGACCGTAACAGCATTATTGCCTAATTTTAAAGAGCCATTGGCTGACAGAGAAATGATTTTGATCTTGGTGAGACTATCCCCATTAGCATCACTAAAAGCATTGGTAAAATTATCAGCAACAAAAACAAAAACACGATCTTCTATGCCGTATTTATTAACGGTGCCTAAGACCGGTAAAGCATTAGGGGGAGTTATAATATCCCTTGTGACACGATTTCCTGTATTTAAAATTAAGGTATCTTCTACTCCTCCTATACTGGCGTACAGGTAATCGTAACCAGTCGTACCATTATTACTCCCTCCTCCGTTTCCACCATTACTAAATGAAGCTTGCCAAAGAATTAATTCCGGACTATTGAGATCTAAACCAACTGAAACAGAGTCAAGTAATTCCGATCCCGCAATAACTGTTTCAGTAATAGTACCAACAACCTTTTTGACCGTTCTTGTGACTGTTTTAAAGGCTTGTTTAAAGAAGCGACCAACCTTACCTCCAATTGGAATTCTATCAACTACCTCCTCAATGACTTCAAGGGGTTTAGTAACAACATTGACGATTTGGAGCGCACCACCAACAAATTCTGGAGAAAAGCCAGCTTTTTTTACGGCACCTTCCAAGTATTTTTTGAGGAGTAAATCACTAGCATCGTTAGTTGTTCGAAGAGCTTCGAGAATCTTAAGAACTGTGGATAATTTTATATTAACCTTTGCATTTAATTGAGCAAAGATTTTACCGTCTATATCAAAAAATGGAAACCGCAACTCATTTAAGAAGACTTTGTTTGGGTCAAGTCCATTAATTAAATCAAAATCAGCCTGGGCACCGATCTTTCCACCGAGTTTAATCAAACTAGAACCGGCACCAGGAGGTGCAATAGAAACACCAGCAGAAATATTTCCGCCAATGATTACTTCTGGTTTTTCTTGTCCATTAACTTTATCGACTAAGTAAAAACCAGAGGAAATTATATCTCCAAGATTATTAGAGCCGCTTGTAAGACCCTGACTATTAAAACCAAAGTCTGGGGAACCAGCAAAGGCTTGCATCCCAATTCCTGCGCCAATGGTAAAACCAAGGGGCCCAAAAATTGGAATATTAACTAAATCATCAAAGTTAAGCTTAAAGTCAAAGGTTGGTAAATCATAGGTAAAGAGGTCAAAATTTTCTCTGCCAGTAAGATAATTGAAGACTACTTGAGGATCATCAATTAGTGGAAAAGCAAATCCTTTCCCAAATCCTGAGAGTTTATTTTTGACATCGGAAATAGAGCTTGAGTCAACTGTTCCTGAAAAAATTGGTTTATTGATGCCATTTGCTCCAACATTAGCTAAAGCACTTTCTTCAGCATTATCAAGGGTAAAGGAAAAGTTGCCAAAACCTAATTTACCACTACCTAATTCTTTGGATTTTTCTAGCGTTGTAGTAAATTCGGTTACAACCTTAATCAAAGGAATACTCTTGATTAGTTGGGTAACTCCAGCATCTGCCCCTGTTATCCGTTCATAAATTGAACCACCAACAATGAGTAAATCTAAGATTGTTATTCTTTTGTCTTCTTTAAAAATTGGAAATATATCATTATTTAAACTACCACCTCTTGTACCCAGGAATTTATTAACAATTTCCTTGAAATCATCTGAGTTTAGCCCTAAAGCAGGAAAGTCACCGGTAATAAAATCTATATTTTTAGTCAAAGCATCTAGAACTTCTGCTACAGGCTTGATAACTTCATAAATCTCAGACAAAAGCCCAAAAATTAGCGAATCTTCGCCAAAAACAGAACTCAGATCTAGCTGGACATTGTTGAAATTAATAGTGGGTGAGGTTTCAGGATTATTAACATCAACAAACTTACCTTTAGCAAAATCATACTTAGTATTAAATGCCAGTTCAGTGGTCAATTTAGGCAAATAAGTTAAGGACTCACTACCCAACTTGAGATTAGGATTCAAATTCAGAGATCCTGTTAAGAGAGGATCTAGGTTGGTAATTGTACTTAATTGCGAAAAGTTGAGTAAATCATCAGCATCATCTGGCTCATCAAGCAAATCAAGACTAAAACCGAGGGACGAAAGAAAGGTTTTTTCCGTCGGGCTTCTGTCAGAAGCTGTTAAAGATAGAAATCCTAGTTCTCCTACTAGATCTTGAATATTTTGTATGGTTACATTTGCACTTAACTCATTCTTACGAACCGTATCGACAAAAAAGTTATTCGTTGCCAGATCAATGCCAAAATCTAGAACCACCGATAAATCTATATCCAAACCGACTGCACCCGTGAAAGATAAGTCTAAATTGGAAATTCCTAGGTCAGTATTTAGATCAAAATTATTTGTATTTTTAGATTCAAATGCCAGTTGGTAGCGTAACTGTTTTGGCATGGAGACTAAATCTTCTGGTGTGGACTTAATGACTTTAACCCCTGCCTTTATTAACCCCTCTGGAACCCCTGCCTTTATTAGCGAATTCTTCAGGATTTGAGTGATGCGCTCCGCGACGTCCTGGGGTGATAGGTTCGTATTGAAGTCAAACAACTGATCAATATCAGTACTCAAAGTTTGTAGGAGTGAGAATCCTGAATTTTGCTTTAAGTTTTCTAGAAGCGCACTGGACAACTGCCCAAACAAGCCATTGCCGCCCAGCTTTTGTGAAAAACTACTATTAAGATTAAATAGTAAACTAGTCAAACCCTGTCTAATTCCCTGTATATTGCCCGAGTTTAGTACTAGATCAGCTGAGTCAGAAAACTCAAGCGTCTTAAACTCCCCTGCCCCCTGCATCGTGGAGAGTGGAGTTATAAAATCTCCCAAGTTTCTACCCTGCTCCGGCGCATTCCTTGCCTGGACTAGACTCGCGACAAAATAGCCAATCTCAGACAGAATTAGGTCGTTTAGCTGGGCTGAGGACGCCGTCGTAAAAAACTCTTCTGATAAGTCAATTGTATTTTTGCTTGGATTGTAAGACGCTACCGCCGACCCAAGTCCTTGACTTTCCACGATATCAACTTGAGGCAATCCACTAAAATCGCCATTAGCCCATTGCAGGCGCAAGGCCTCGGCAGAGGCAAAATCATAGTCTGTGCTGTAGACGGAGTCAAAGCTTTGCCAGAAAGAATCAAGACTCGCAAAATCCATCAATTGCTGATAAATTGCCGACAAATCTAAATTCACCATATTCATTTGGGGTGATGGAGTAAGAGGAAACGAAACAAATGAGTCCTAGGCATTCTTCTGGGGCAAGACCCCAGTCTCAGATCAGCACAAAGTGGAAATACTCGGAAATACTCGGAAATACTCGGAAATACTCGGAAATATTTCACAAAGCTACATCAAGATCACTCAATCGCTCAAAAAAGTCACAAATCTTAATGTTTTCTTTGTATTTATTCTATTCAGTAGTGTTGTTGAGCGTCTTATGGGTTATCTGGCGATCTATCCCTCTTCCATCAATCTAGGCAGATGAATGGCAGAATATGTCCCATGAATTGACCAAATATCTTAATCGATCTAGCTCATTAACTTTATTAAAAAGCTTGGTCAACTCATCTAAAACATGGG
>NZ_JADEWJ010000083.1:0-13977 GCF_015207725.1 Synechocystis sp. LEGE 06083 | reverse complement strand
GTCGGGGCAAATCCACCGTGATTAATGCGCTGTTGGGGGAAAAACGCCTGGAAACGGGGCCACTCCACGGGGTAACCCAATGGCCCCAATCGGTGCGGTGGTGCAATAACGACAAAATTCAAATTGATCTGATTGATACGCCGGGGCTAGATGAAATTGCTGGGGGAGCGCGAGCTGCCATGGCCCAAACCGTTGCTCACCAAGCGGATCTGATTTTATTCGTCATTGCTGGGGATATTACCCAAACCGAATTTGCTGCCCTCCAAACATTGCGCCAAGCCCAAAAACCCCTACTGTTAGTATTCAATAAGATTGATCTATATCCAGAACAGGATCAACAACAAATTTTTGCCCAGCTACAGTCCCTCACCCCCGCCGGGGAAGATAGTCCCATTTTTTCCGCCGAGGACATTGTACTAGTGGCCGCTGAGCCTCCCCCTATAATGGTGCGGGTGGAATATAGCCCTTCCCCCAGAGGTTCCCGACCAAGCCCCCCTCCAGAGGAACGGTGGGAAAAATCGCCCCCCCAACTGGATCAACTACGCCAGAAAATTTTTACCATTCTGAACCGGGATGGCAGTCAACTGTTGGCCCTCAATGCCCTGCGTCAGGTGGAAGAAGCCGAAAAGAATATTGCCACCAAAACCATTGAGATCCGCACTGCCGAAGCGGATCAGCTCATTGGTAAATATATGCGCTACAAGGCCCTGGCGATCGCCGTTAATCCCATCGGTCTCTTGGATTTGGGAGCTAGTTTGATCACCGATCTGTTGTTGATTCGGGGTCTAGCACGGCTCTATGGTTTGCCTATCACCAGCTACGAAGCGGGCCGCATCTGGAAAAAAGTGGTAATTGGTGCCGGTGGTATTTTACTGAGTCAATGGGTGTCAGCTTTATTTTTAGGCTGGCAAAAAACCGCTGGTATTTTTGACAATCCTGGCAATCTAGGGGCCTACGCTGGGGGCGCTGCGCTGCAGGGGGGAGTGGCTGCCTACAGCACCTATATTGTGGGGGAAGGCGCAAAAATTTACCTAGCTCAGGGGGCCAGTTGGGGCCATACCGGTACCAGCACGGCGATCGCCAAAATTAAAAATAGTGCCCCCCCAGAAAGCCTGATCCAGCGCTTGGATAACCCTTAAGAACCTTTTGGTCTGCTCCTGTATTTGGGGGTAGAGAAGGGAGATTTGAAAACAAATTCCTAGGGGATAGGGGCTAGAAAAACACATCCATTTCCGATCGCCCGGTGATTTTAAGCCAGTTTTGGGCCTCGATGTAGTTGTTCGGGGCCAAACGTATGGCCTGTTTCCAATACTCCGCCGCTTTATCAAACAAATTTTCGGCATCGTCTTCCTGTCCCGCTTCCTTCGCCTTTTCCCCTTGGAAATGGTAAATCACTGCAACATTATTCAACGCTGAAGGCATTTTGGGGTTGAGTTCAATGGCTTCTTGGTAAAGCCCCAGGGCCTTTTCATGGTCGCCGTTGCTGGCGTGGATTAGGGCCATGTTATAGAGAATGTAACTGCGGTCATTGGGATTTTCCTCCAACCGTAACGCTTCCTCGTAGTTATCCAAAGCCTCAGCATATTCCCCGTCCGCCTGGGCCGACATACCGTCGCGATAATAAACAAAGGCTTCTTTCGCTTTTTGGTTAGTGGGCAGAATTTTCAGGATAATGTCCGCCATAACGGTAAAGGACTTATCAATGAAATTATCGTTACGTTGGGTGCGGGGCATAGTAATTAAATAATCTTATTTGGTCAACCATTCTAACTTTTCTCGTAGCGTCGGCAAAACTCTCCTTTTCCCCATTGCTTATTTGGGGAATTTGATGATGGCCAAAATTATCTCGTCAACCGGGCAAATAACTTTTCCAACTCCACCCAGACGAACATTAAACTGCTAAAACCAAAACAAATCAGTAGTTGCTGGGGGCTGAGCCAATCAGTACCAAAGAAATTTCTCAGAGGTTCAACGTACACCAAGCCCAATTGCAGCATGGTGGTGACAATTACGGCTCCCCAGAGGTAGGGATTGGTTAAAGGGTTCATTTCTATGGTTAAACGGTGGCTGGAACGCACCGCAATGGCGTGGCCCATCTGGGCAATACAAAGGGTAGTGAAGACCATGGTTTTCCAACTGCCCGGCACACCGGCTAGCTCAGTGGTGTGATAGGCCAAGAGCATGAGGGTGATGGTAACCACAGCAAAAACCAGACCGATGCGGATAATATAGGCCCCCAATCCCCGCGAAAAAATACTTTCCTGGGGACTAAAGGGGCGACGCTGCATAATGTTTGGTTCCCCCGGTTCCATGGCCAAAGCTAAGGCTGGTAAGCCATCGGTGACCAAATTCATCCAAAGGATTTGTAGGGGGGTGAGGGGCACCCCAGACAACCCCAGCAGGGGAGCGGAAGCAATGGTGATCACTTCCCCCACGTTGCTGCCCAGAATGTATTTAATGAAGCTACGGATGTTGTTATAGACCACCCGCCCTTCCTCGGCGGCGGCCACAATGGTGGCAAAGTTGTCGTCCAACAAAACCATGTCGCTGGCTTCTTTACTGACATCGGTGCCAGTGATGCCCATGGCAATGCCAATGTCGGCTTGTTTGAGGGCCGGGGCATCGTTGACCCCATCGCCGGTCATGGCCACAAAACGATTCCTGGCTTGGAACGCTTTGACAATGCGTAGTTTATGTTCGGGGGAAACCCTGGCAAAGACACTCACCTCTTCCACCTGGGCTTCTAGGTCGCTTTGTTGTAGCTGTTCTAAGGTTTGCCCTGTCAAAAAACGATCGCCGGCTTGGTTAATGCCCAAATCCTTGGCGATCGCCAGGGCGGTGAGGGGATGATCGCCGGTAATCATCACAGTGCGAATGCCAGCGGCGAGGGATTTTGCCACTGCTAGCCGCACCTCTGGCCGGGGCGCATCCAACATGCCCACCATGCCCAACCAAACCAAATTTTCTTCGGCGGCAATAAGATCTGGGGTGCTGGGAATCTGGGCCAGGGATTTACAGGCAAAACCCAATACCCGTAACCCCCGACTGGCCATGAAATTGTTATCACTCAAAATTTGTTCTTGATGTTGAGGGCTAAGGGGCACCCCATGGCCAGCGATGTGAATCTGGTTGCACTGGGACAGTAGCAACTCCGGCGATCCTTTGGAAAAAATTAAGTAGGGTGCCGACGGTGAAGCCAAGGTCTGCAAAATCCTCGATAAATCCGGTAAATGGAGATCCTCTTCGCTGGGGACTTCCACCACCACTCCCATGCGTTTACGTTCCGAAGAAAAAGGAAATTCTCCCCGGCGGATAAAACTAGGCCGCAGTTGTGCCTGGTCAAAGCCAAATTTCCTAGCCAGAGCCAGTAATGCGCCTTCGGTGGGGTCGCCAATAACTTGCCACTGCACTTCCCCAGGATTGCAGCTCAGGTCAGAATCGTTGCAGAGGATGGCGTTGAGACACAGGAGTTGCAGCGCTGGGGGCCATGGCCCGGAGGTAGTCCTCTGTTCCCCGTCCGATAGGTTGATAATGTTGCCCTGGGGTTGGTAGCCTTCTCCGCCAATACTGAGGCGATCGCCATGGGTCAGCACCTCCCGTACCACCATTTTATTTTGGGTGAGAGTGCCAGTTTTATCGGAACAAATCACATTGACGGATCCGAGGGTTTCCACTGCCGGTAACTTGCGGATCAGGGCGTGACGTTTAATCATTCTCTGGGTACCCAGGGCCAGGGTAACCGTAATCACCGCCGGTAAACCTTCTGGCACCACCGCCACCGCCATGCTCAGGGACGTTTCCACCAACTGTCGCAGTTGTCCCCAGCCACTCTGCCAAACCCCCAGAATAATTACCACCGCCACCAACATGAGGGAACCAGACACCAGGATGCCGGCCAAATTTTCCATTCGTTTTTGGAGGGGGGTGGGTTCCGGGGCCACGGTCTGTAACATCTGGGCGATTTTGCCCAATTCGGTGGCCATGCCAGTGTTGGTAATCACCGCTCTGCCCCGGCCTTGAATAACTTCGGTGCCGGAAAAGACCATATTTTGGCGATCGCCAAGGGGGGTATCTAGGGGTAAGCCGCTCTTACTGACAATTTTTTCCACCGGCTGGGCTTCCCCGGTCAGGGCCGATTCCCGCACCAATAAATTAGCTACTTCAATTAGTTGCCCATCGGCACAGAGTTGACTGCCCGCCTCCAGCAAAATAATGTCCCCCGGCACCAAGCTGGCCGCTTTAACTTCCTGGCGATCGCCGTCCCGTACCACCTGTACCTTGGGAGAAGCCATTTTTTTCAGGGCTGCTAAGGCCTTTTCTGCCCGACTTTCTTGGAAATAACCCAACAAGCCATTAAGAATGACAATGGCAAAAATAGCGATGGTATCCTTGAAGGGCAAACCCTCCGTCTGGGATTGTTCTAGCCGTAAACTGAGCAGGTCTAAAACCCCGGAAATAATTGCCACCCCGATCAGCATCAACAACATCACATTGGTGAACTGGTCAAGCAAAATTTGCCAATTATTACGACCGGCGATCGTGGCAATTTCATTCAGCCCATGGGTACGTCTTCGTTCCACCACAGTCTTTTCCGCCAACCCCCGATGGGGGACAGTGGTCAACCGGCGTAGGGTTTTTTCGATGCCATAGCTATACCAAGCCTCGGCCTTGACTGGGGAGACGGACACATCAGGGTCAGACATTAAAAAGTCAGCTTAAATTTGGCTTCTAATTTGTTCTAACGGACTATTTTCTATTTTAAAGGCCGGCTTTGGGGGCCTACTACAATTGACCGTAATTGTTTACACTGAATTTCAAGCTTGTTTATGAGTTGAAATACTTAGAGACCCTTCCCATGCCCAAAAATATCGTCGTTGCTCCCTCAATTTTGTCAGCGGACTTCAGCCGCTTAGGTGAAGAAATTAAAGCCGTGGACGAAGCTGGGGCTGATTGGATCCACGTTGATGTGATGGACGGCCGCTTTGTGCCCAATATCACCATTGGCCCGCTGATTGTGGACGCTATTCGTCCCCTGACCAAAAAACCCTTGGACGTTCATTTAATGATCGTTGAGCCGGAAAAGTACGTCGAAGATTTTGCCAAGGCCGGTGCTGACATTATTTCTGTCCATGTGGAGCACAACGCTTCTCCCCATTTGCATCGTACCCTTTGTCAAATTCGGGAATTGGGTAAAAAGGCCGGGGCGGTGCTCAATCCTTCTACTCCCCTTGATTTTCTTGAATATGTATTACCCGTCTGTGATCTAATCTTGATCATGAGCGTCAACCCCGGCTTTGGTGGTCAAAGCTTCATTCCCGAAGTGTTACCCAAAATCCGTGCCCTACGGCAAATGTGTGATGAACGGGGTCTGGATCCCTGGATCGAAGTAGATGGTGGGCTTAAACCCAATAACACTTGGCAAGTGCTAGAGGCCGGAGCCAACGCCATTGTGGCCGGTTCCGCTGTGTTCAATGCCCCCGATTACGCCGAGGCGATCGCCGGAGTGCGAAACAGCAAACGTCCAGAACCCCAACTGGCGACGGTGTAAGTCTGCACCCATGGACAAAATAGGGAAGCTAGGGGGGCAATATCAAACCCCCTTTTCCTGCCATAACAAAAACCCAGGAAGGAGTCCCCGGGCCAGTTTTGAGGTGGATTACACTTTTCACCTCCATTTGATCTTTAGGCGATCGTTAACCCCCAGCTACGGCGGGCACAATACTTACTTCATCCCCTGCACTCAGGGTTGTGTCTGTACCTTCTAAAAAGCGGATGTCTTCTTCGTTGACGTAAAAATTGAGAAAGCGGCGGGGTTTGCCTTCTTCGTCGCACAGCCGGGCCTTAATACCGGGACAACTAGCTTCTAGAGCTTCAATCAACTGCCCTACGTCAGCGGCCTCACAATCAATGGTGGCTTGACCACTGGTGAACTTTTGTAGCGGAGTCGGAATAAGAACTTTAACCGTCATGATATTTGCAAAAAAAAGAGGATTGCTCAACCGGGGCAAAGCCGGTGAAACCACTAGATCGATTAGACCGCTAAAGTCCCTTCAACGTCAAGCTAGTCACTGTGAACTATTCTATCTTAGGATACTAGATTGATGGAACTAAAAGGCCTTCAAGTAGTTCATTAAGCTTGAATTACCCATCGTCGCCAGTCAGATGAGTTACGCATTTGGGAAGGGTCTGATTTTAATGTGGATTGGCGATCGCCGAACAAGTCGAAAATAATCGTAGTCGTCTAGCTGATTTGCTACAAGAAATAGCTCCCTTGAAACCCATAGTTGCCCAAAAAGATTACAATCAAACAGACAATTTGCGATACTTTGAGCAACGTTACACGGACGGAACTGAAAAGTGGGAAAAACTAACCTGTTCTGATTCAAGTTTTGAAAAATTTGTTTTTGTACAGTTATTTTCATTAAAAATTTCGTTTATATTCCATTCCTGGAATTGGAAATTTATCGAGAATTGCTTTTAGTTCAGATTTTACTTTTTGACTAATTTTAATGAAAAAATGACCTTGTTTTGTTCTTAAAACAGAGTTTTTTAGATTAAATCTTTTCAAGATAATTGACGATAAAAATTCAACATCATCTTCGGAAAAACTCATAGGATATAAGTTTAGACCACTAGCAGAGCAACCATCATCATAAAACCAAATACAGAAAGCAAATTCGGTTAGATATTTTTCAATAAATTCTCTAGGCAATAATTTCTTTTCTAAATACCAAATAGAATGTAAATCAGTTAATGCAGGATGAACACCCGTTTTTATCCACCATCCTCGATATTGTTTTCCTGATTTAACATGAGGTGAAGATAAAGCTTCTTGAAAGGAACAGGGAAGATAATCTTTTAAAAAAGTAAATTTCCATTTTATATACTCCTTGTTAGCTCCGCCTTCTGCATAACGGGCATTAAGTTTCCTTTTTCCTTTTTCTAGAGATCCATCACCCAATAATGAACCAGTTAAAAATTCTAAAAAATCATTATCGATATTTTTTCCCGAATAGCTTTTATATTTAGAACGTTTTAAAGCCGTCTGACTTCGCTTTTTGTGACTATGAGAGTTGCAAATCAAAGCATTGGGAAATCTATTTCGATATTCGGCCACTGTTAAACCATGTGTTTTCAAATGGCTATGATGAATCATTTCAAACTCTTCATTGCAGATTTGGCAAGTGACAACATTAAATCCTTGGAACTTTAACTCCTGTATTTTCTTTTTTTGACGTAGTTGATCATATTTTTTAGCGGTATCCTTGTTAAGTTTTTTTCTACATTCCAAATTTTCACAAGTACGACGATGAATATAATTACCTTTTTTCCAGGTCGCTAAAGCTTTGCAATAAGGACATTGAAATATTTCACTCATTATAATCTCCAATAGGAAGAAGATAGGCGATTCCAATTATCTGTAAGTTCATGTATCTCGCAAGCCCAAGAGGTCAAATAACTCTCGATTCTATTACGTACTTCTGAATCATAAATTTCACCATGACTTTTGCCTACAAGTTCAATTTTTGCTTTTAACAGCGTCCGTACATCAGGCAAAGGCCTATTTTTCAGGGCGGCTTTAACTTCACGCATCATTTCTGAAACCGCAAAATCACCATCGGGTTCGTACATTGCCCAGTCTTTTGGGAAATCACTCATAATTGCTCAGTGCTCTTAGTAGTTATCTGATGTTATCATATATGACAACACTGACGCCTGATTTTTCTGTGATAATCAAGTCATGGGAAAAGCAGGACAAGCATTAAAAAAGACTTTAGAGCTACACGACATCAGCCAAAATCGTTTGGCGATCGCCTTGGGTGTTGAGCGTCCGATTGTATTTCGTTGGTTCCACGAGAAGATTGATCCCACTGGTGAAACCATTCACCAAATCACCACAGCTCTACAAACTCTTGATCCTGATGCAGCCAATAGCTTTGTTAACTTCTACTTGGGAAATTTCACGCAGAATGGTTCCTCTGGTATTTCTTCCCAAAGCTTACCGGAATCTAAGCAGGTAAATGTTTCGATTCTTATTCAGCTTTTTAATAAGACAACAAATTCTTATAAATATCTCTTTTTTCTTTCTCTGTTAGATATTTTAAAACGCAGAAAATTTGATGTCATGTCTCCGATTAGCTTTGCTGAGTTAGTCGTTGAAATTTTGGCCAATGCTTGGTTTCCTCATACTTATTTTAAACTTTCTTTTGGAACGCAAGACAAAATCACCGAAAAACTAGATTCTCTAAATTTAATTATTAGTGAGCCAATTTTAAAATTCAACGATCCTGATAAACAGCTTCTCAGAAAGACAATATCCAATCAAACCTATGATGATTTAATTACATACTTGGTCAAATATGTTCCATTTCGATTAATTCGTCCTTTTTATAGTCAGGAAACACAAGGTTTAAAAGATGTTAAAGT
The DNA here is from genome assembly GCF_015207725.1 of Synechocystis sp. LEGE 06083. Lineage (NCBI taxonomy): Bacteria > Bacillati > Cyanobacteriota > Cyanophyceae > Synechococcales > Merismopediaceae > Synechocystis > Synechocystis sp. LEGE 06083. The sequence continues at coordinate 5,550 of NZ_JADEWJ010000083.1, read as the reverse complement.
TAATCAAGTCATTTTAGATTTGACTAATAATAATTACAAATCAAGAAATGCTTTATATCATTTTGATGCTGATTTGGTGAAAGATTGTCAAGGAATTATTTTGTCTCCAGACTGGGTAAATTATATCGAAGAAAATTTTGTAATTGTTAAAAGTTGGGCATCATGGGAATGGCTACAATATATGCAATCAAGAAATCCCACAACGCCAAATATTGTTAATAAGTTGCTTACACCTCAACAAAGAGGATCACTATCTTCTCAGACAAAATTTTGGAAATCTGTTCTCAACTATCAATCATTAAATTGCATCTATTCAAGCCAGAAATTAAATCCAGATTATTTATCTTTAGATCATTATTTGCCTTGGTCATTTGTTGCCCACGATCAATTATGGAATCTTGTTCCAGTTATTCCAGAGGTAAATTCATCAAAATCTAATAATTTACCCGCTGATCAATATTTTTATGATTTCGTTAACTTGCACCATTTAGCATTAGTTACCAATCATGAACACTTTCCTAGACAATCATGGAATAAAGTAATAGATCCTTACGTTGCTGATTTGAATTTGTCAGAAAATGATTTGTTAGATTCAGAAAAACTTTTCAAAGCTTATGAGTCAATCATTAAACCATTAATCACTTTGGCGACAAAGCAGGGATTTTCGGGAAATTGGGTATATCCTAAGTAGTTAATAACGTGTACTCTATCTTTTGAACATTCAGTATGCTTTCAGCAAATCACCTCAAAATTTCCCAACAAACTTTGGCAGAACTCTGTCAAAAGTGGCAGATCAGCGAACTAGCACTATTTGGTTCCGCCCTCACAGAAGAATTTAACGAGGATAGTGATATTGATTTGCTTGTTTCCTTTGCCCCAGATGCTCGCCAAGGATTACTGACCCTTGCCAAAATTAAGCATCAGTTTGAAGAAATATTGCACCGTAAAGTGGATTTAGTGGTCAAAGCCGCTATAGAAGAAGGCGATAATTGGATACGTCGTCAAGAGATTCTAAACAGTGCGGTGATTATCTATGAATCGTGACAATGCTTATCTACTTGATATTCTGAACGCCATTCAGCGAATCCAGATATTTAGCAACGGATTAACAAAAGAAGAACTCAGTGCCAACGAAGAAAAACAATCCGCGATCCTCTATCAAATAATTGTGATTGGCGAAGCGACAAAACGCCTATCTGCTGAGATCAAATCAATAACGCCTCACATTCCTTGGAAAGATATTGCCGGAATGAGGGACATATTAGCCCACTAATATGACCGAATTAATTTCAACACACTTTGGGATGTTGTGCAAAAAGATGTTCCCGAACTAGAAGCCTTAATCGCCCCCCTGGTGTCCAATGCGAAGTAATAAGCCGATCTATCTCGACTACCATGCCACAACTCCCGTTGATCCCAGGGTTGCCAAAAAAGTCTTGGCATTTATGACTAATCAATTTGGAAACGCTAGCAGTGTTGACCATGCCGTTGGTGATCATGCTCGTGTCGCTGTTGATCAAGCTAAACAACAAATCGCTGAACTCATTAACTGCCGCCCCAAGGAAATTATTTTCACCTCAGGCGCAACCGAGAGTGTTAACCTTGCTATCCAAGGCACAGCCCTAGAAAGGCAACAGCAAATTCCCCGCATTGCCATCTCCGCCGTCGAGCACAAAGCCGTTCTTGATACCTGTCGCCACCTCGAAAAACAAGGACGCATCGAATTGATCGTTTTACCCGTTGATTCCCAAGCAAATCTCAACCTCAATGAAATCGAAGAAGTCTGTCACCAAGGCTTAGACCTGCTCTGCGTCATGGCAGCCAATAATGAAGTCGGAACCATCTACCCTATTGAATCGATTGCGGCGATCGCCAAACGCTACTCTGTTCCTTTCCTCTGTGACGCATCCCAGGCGATCGGTAAAATTCCCATTAATTTTCAGGATTGGGGTATCACCCTGCTGGCTATGTCTGGCCACAAACTCTATGCTCCCCAAGGCATTGGCGCACTCATCCGTAAATCTAATCATCGCCTTGAACCCTTATTTTTGGGTGGTGGACAGCAGCAAGGACTACGCCCTGGCACATTAAATCTTCCCGGCATTGTTGGACTCGGTGAAGCCTGTCGTTTACGTCAATTAGAAATGGAGGTCGATGAAACGGCGATCGCTCAAAAACGAAATTATCTCCAAACCAGCCTCCAAACAGTCATTCCAGAGATTATCGTTAACGGCAACCAGTCCCAACGTTTGGCGGGAAACCTGCATATCGCCATTCCCGATATCCCCAACAGCGCCATCATTGCTCGTATTCGGGAGCAAATAGCTATCTCAACTGGCTCAGCTTGCTCCAGCGGAACAATTACGCCATCCCATGTGTTGAGAGCGATGAATCTCCCTGATAACTTCATGGATGGAGCCTTACGGATTGGCATAGGCAAATTTACAACCTATGCAGACATTGAACAGGCAGCGGATATTCTGGCTAAAGTGATTCAAGCCGTACAAATATCTTGGAATTGACTAAATAGGTAAGTAACGAATCCGAATTTTTTCATCATCAACAGATAAAATTGCTCCGGCTTCTAAATCTTGTAAACAATTCTCTAAAACAATTCTTAAGCGGGCTTCAATAACATTTCGGCTAGCATTATTAAGACGAAAAATAACCACGCTAGGAAAAGGAGTTTTGGCGATCGCCAACAACGTACCAAAATCAAGATCAACGGTTAGAATAATTCTTTTTTCAGTCTGAGCTTTTTCTAAAATTTTCTCATCAGAAAGCTTTTCCAAACCTTCATCTAACAAGTGAATCGCATCATACCCCTGATTGATTAACCACTGAACTGTTTTAGGTGAAATTCCCATATCAGCCAGAAACTTCATGAAGCGGTTTCTCTCTCTCTTTTTTGGGGCAAAGGAATAATCTTATCCTGGCTTAACCAAGCTGCATAAAGCATCGATTGTTGAATATCTTCCTGTTCTAAATAAGGATAATCATCAATAATTTCTTCTGATGTTTTACCATTTGCCAACAAATTCAAGACTAATGAAACAGGCACACGCATTCCGCGAATACAGGCCTTTCCTCCCATAATCTGAAGATCAAACGTGATGCGGTCTAAGTTTTGTAGCATTATTTCAGATTAAATGGTGGACTGTTATTCTCATTCTATGGCTTAGGAAAGGTTTTGGCGTTGTCGTTGCTGGTTACGAATACGGGCTTTAATGATTTTCTGCGTATAGGGATCAGCGTCAGAACACCATACCAACCGATGCCCTTTAAATTCCACTCCCATCTCCCGTAACGTCCTTTGCCATCCCGGCCACAGTTGAATTTCTGACCAATTATCCAGTAACCCCCAATCCTCTTCCTGTTGCGATAACTTAGCAAACTTATCAAATAGAGGATATTCCTTCCCTACCAATCGATCCTTGCAATGGACCACTGGCGCATAATCTGGGTCATATTCTTTATACCGAACCTGTAAATCCTGCAAACCAATCTGCATCATCATCCGCCAACGGGGATGGGGATTCGTATCAAAATCTGGACAGAAAATATAAGCAATTTTCGGCTCATGAAGATAAAATCGTACCAACGTTACATTCTCTAATCGCCCCACCGTCCGGCTCGCACAACCTTCGTATAACCGTAACAGCGGATCAAGGGCATCCAGAGCACTAATATGAACTACTAACGCCTTCTTTGAGCAAATGCCGATGGGACTCTTTTCGGCGCACCGCGAAGCGGATCTCTGCGAGATCGCCGCTAGATTTTCCATATCCCCCAGACTAAACAGCATCCGATCTGAGAGCAAACAAGCCTCCTTGTAAGTGCCAAACAACACCTTGATATCTGTTTGCAGAGTCTCATCCAACTGACTAAAGCGAGGACGTTTCGCAAAGTGAGATAAAGCCAAATAAATCTGAATATCCTGTTGACGTTGCTCTGTAATCCGTTGCCAATCTTCAGTGTCCGTTGCCTGCTCAATGACCTTAAAGGCACGGGTTAAGGTCTTAAACTCAGCACAAATTTCTGCTTCCGCCGCTAATTCCCCCTTCTTCGGCAAACGCCCCCGTTCTGTTAAAAAAGCCATCAAAGGTTGCAAAAGTTCTTGATAATCCTCAAATCGCTTCACTGATAGGCGAATACGGGGAGTTGTTGCCCGTGAACGAAAACGGGAAGCTCGGAAAGTTTCTGCCTGAGACTCATCCCGAAAGACAAAGTAAATTCCCAATGCCACCGGAATAGCATCAACCCCTAAAACATGATCAATATAAAGCTTCAGTTCTTCTTGGTCATAATATTTCTGAAACGTATTGCGGCTGGTAATCACCCCATCACCATAGGCAATATGACCATTCCCCCCATCTGCAATTAACACCTGAGCCGACACCACCAATATTTTTTGGGCCAGTTCCCATGCTTGGACTAACGCTTCCCGTCTTTCCGCTGGATTTTCAATGACATTAATCACATAACCCAGATTGACCACATCCGCAGGTTTACAGTCCCCGGAAGGACGGCCATCAGGTTTATAAAATGGATCCCAACCATCTACCTGAAATCCTCTTTGTGCAACAAATTTAAGATCTTCCCCATGCCCGCAACCATAGTCAAAAAAGGTCATCCCCTGGCTCAGCAGGTCAGCGTCAAACAGCGATCGCACCGGGCGAGACATCTGCCGCCGAACAATAGCGGCTTTGTGACGGTCAATTTTAGGAGATTGATGGGCAGATTCCTTAATCTCAATCAACTTATGGTCTTCAATCCTGACCCGAAACTGTTGCAGTCGTTTCTCCCACTGCTGACGGTGACCGATCTGACGAGAATTAGCTAATAAACCGAGTTTTTCCTCTGCCTGAGTTAACGCAACAAAGGTTTCATACAACGGATAATCAGCACAAACAAAAGTTTCCTTACGGTGCAGGATGGGAGGATTCTCCCCGTAATGGCGAACTTCGCAATTATTCAACTCTAAATTTATCTGCGTACTTTGTTGCAAAGCCGGATGGGCATCTAAATCAAAATTGGGGTAATCAAGATAAGAAATTTTTGGCTCATTAAGATTAAATTTAATCAGTGTAAATTGTAAATTTTGATTTAGTTTAGATTGATAATTTTCATCAAAAATTTGTCGAGCAAGGCTTTCATATTGTTGTATTGTGGACGGTAAATGCAAAATTGTAGAGTGATGAATATAAATATCATTGGGTAAACGCTTGCCAATATTCAGATCTCTTAATTCAATTTTGATGTTGACAAATTCATTAATATTAGTCATTGGATCTTCCAGTCGCGACAAGTATGATTTTAACTCTAATAGTCAGTTACGATTTAAACGACAAACTGAAATGATAAACTGTTTAGAAAATAGGGTCGATTGTAAAAATTTTTGAAAACTATATAAATTGTCTTGTAATAAATGGTGATAAAGCAATTCCATAAAATTAATGCCAATGATTGCTAATGTTCGTTAATCATAAAGCAGAGTTATGATCGCAAATCTTCAGAGATCTGAGCTATCTAGCAGGTAATTCTCCCCCC
>NZ_JADEWJ010000436.1:0-1550 GCF_015207725.1 Synechocystis sp. LEGE 06083 | reverse complement strand
CCATTATATTTCTCGATGAATTCATCCGCCGCTTCGTCAGTGGAAACCGTTACAAAAGCAAATCCCCGGCATTTACCCGTTTTACGGTCTTTGATAACTTTGGTGGAAACAACAGCATTGGCTTCTGCAAATACTTCCTGTAGTGCTTCCCGCTCAATGGATTCTTTGGGTAGGTTACCGACGTAAAGACGAATGGACATGATGTAAATACCTCCGGGGATATTTTCTGTAGGAGAAATTGCTTGGGCAAAGGGCCCTGTTGGATATTAAAAAAGTTGACTATTGACTAGCGGGCTAACAGTTAACCAAGTTGACGATAATACTAGACACCAGGCCATGGGGACAGTCCCGTCCGTCCCGGTTACTTTTCTTAATAATATCGGCTATTGTCCTCAAAACCAAACAGTTCGGCCCTCTGCAGTGATGCCAATGGGAGTTAATAACGGGGAATGGTGGCATCAATCACACGGGAATAGGCATCAATTCCCCCCACTACGTTTTTAACTTTACTAAAACCTTGATCCACTAACCAGTGGGCCATTTGGTCTGAACGGATGCCATGGTGGCAAAGCACCACAGTTTCCTGGTCAGATTTGTATCGTTCTTGAATAGTATCAGACCAGTGGGCAAACTCGCTCAAGGGCAGGGTTTCAAAGCCTGGCAGGGCCGCAATTTCCACCTCATGGGGTTCCCGCACATCAATCAATTGGCGATCGCCGTTGGGGTGAGCCAACATCAGGGCTAAGTCCTGAACAGAAATTTCGATGGGCATGGAAGTCATACGCAGTGGGGTGAGAATGTAGGTGAAAAAAAGTTGGCATCAAGGGCGGGGAGTTTGCCCTAGAATTTGCTCATTGAGCTGTCTGATTTGAGTGCCAGGATAATAAAAAGCTAAAATTTGTTCCGCCGACCATCCCAACTGGGATAGCTTATAGGAGCCAAATTGACTCATGCCGACCCCATGGCCAAAGCCTCCCCCAACGAAAAAGACGCTTTGGAGTCGCTGGTTAGCATCGTAGGTGGGTTCCAGGTAGAACAGGGTACTGCGGGGAGGACCAAAGGCACTGCGGGCTTCGTTTTTAGCCAATTCCACCACGCCTTTATCGGTCAGCACCTCCAGCATTAAAATTCTCCCCGATGGCGATCGCCTAGTGACCTTCATATCGTAAATGGTGGTGAAATCCGCCAGGGGATGGCGCCGGTTGGTCAGATACTTTTTCAGATCCTGATTCAATTCCGCCAACGTAGATGGGTAGCGCCAGCGCAGAAACTTCCGCCCCGTTTCGTTAAATCCTTCCTTGAGGTTGATAAATTTACGGAAAGTCGCTTCGTCGGCCAGGCTTTGGTTGGACAAATTCCAAATGGGCTGGGCCGAGTCGATGACCGCCTGAAGATAGGGCCGCTCTTCCCCATTCCAGACATCGCTAAACTTGGCCGTTACCCCCCCCGCCGTAGAGGAATAAAGGGCATCTACCAATTGATTGTTATAGGTTAAAACCTGCCCCGCCGTTTCCCTAATCGCCTCATCGGCCCTGGGGCTAGTGCCACTT
>NZ_JADEWJ010000082.1:0-14003 GCF_015207725.1 Synechocystis sp. LEGE 06083 | reverse complement strand
ATACGAAACTGATTAATACTAAATCTAATTAACAGTTAATTTTTAAGCATTTTAATAATAAGAAAATCAAAAATTATGGCGGCTATAACCCCCAGCAATTGGACTTTACAAGAAAAAATTGGCCAATTAATTGTGGTGCGGGCCTCAGGATTTTTGTTTGATCATCAAATTCGTTACCTTGCTTGGGAAGCGCCTAATCAAACCCTGCAAAATTGGTTAACTAACCTTAATTTGGGCGGAGTAATTCTCTTGGGAGGCAGTGGAGCAGAATTGGCTTTACGCACTGCTCAGTTACAAAGTTGGGCTTCTACGCCGTTACTTTTGGCCGCTGACATTGAAGAAGGGGTGGGGCAAAGATTCTCTGGTGCCACTTGGTTTCCCCCGCCCATGGCCTTGGGTAGTATTGCCGAGAAAAACCTAGACTTAGCTAAGCGATATGCCCATCAAATGGGGGAAGTGATTGCCCAGGAGGCCCTAGCGGTGGGGCTGAATTGGATTTTGGCCCCGATCGCCGATGTGAATAATAATCCTGACAATCCGGTGATTAATGTGCGGGCCTTTGGGGAAACTCCGGAAATTGTGGGGACTTTGGTGGGGGAATTTATTGCGGGAACCCAGCCATTTCCCGTTCTCACTTCTGCCAAACATTTCCCTGGCCACGGGGACACTAACACCGATTCCCATCTACATTTGCCCGTCATGCCCCACACCATTGATCGGCTAGAAACCGTGGAAATCCCACCTTTTCAGCAGGCGATCGCCCAGGGGGTGGATAGTGTGATGACTGCCCATATTCTTGTGCCGGCCTGGGACGACAGCAATCCGGCAACTCTATCCCCAGCTATTTTGACTGGACAGTTAAGGCAAAAACTAGGTTTTGAGGGCATCATTGTCACCGATGCGCTGATTATGGGGGGCATTACCGAAATTGCTAGCCCTGGGGAAGTGGCCATCCGGGCCCTGGAAGCGGGGGTTGATATTCTGCTGATGCCGCCGGATCCCATACTAGTAATCACGGCGATCGCCAAGGCGGTGGAGTCGGGTCGTTTGACAGAGGAGAGAATTGAACAATCTTTGCAACGGGTGTTAACGGCCAAGGAAAAATTGGCCCCCGGCCCTGACCCCAGCCATTTCACCATTAACTTACAACCCCAGTCCGGCCGTAAATTAGTGGATCAGATTGTCACTGCGGCACTGCAAAGCGGCGGAGATTTACCTGTCCCCAACCTAGGCAATCGGCAAGGAAAAAATTTAGTTGTCGTAGATGATTTACTCACCGCTGATTACCTCGACCGAGCTTGTCCTGCCTTAACTTTTCCTCTCCGGGGAGGATACAGCGCCAAAATTTTAACTGCCGATTGGTTGGAGCACTATCCCATTGGTCAACATCCCTTTGTACTCCAGGTATTTATCCGGGGCAATCCTTTCCGGGGCACTGCGGGATTAACTCCCCTAAACCAAGCTTTGTATCGCCAATGCTTAGCCCATCCATCCTTGCAAGGATTAATCGTCTACGGCAGTCCCTACGTTTTAGCTTGGTTCCAAAGCCAAATGGTAGAACTCTGTCCCCATTTACCGTGGGCTTTTTCCCATGGCCAAATGTCCCAAGCCCAGGCGATCGCCATTGGTCAATTATTCGGTTGGCAGGATTTATCTGACCACAGCATTCAAGATGTAATTTTTACCACTTAATTTCCCAGGGAAGGCTCAGGAAATACTACGAGAACCCATAACGCTCGTAATCTTCACTCAACTTTCTGAGGAATTTGAAGTTAGATCGTTCAACTCATTCAAAGGTTCTGGCTGGATCTCGGTCATTTCCTCCTCAACAACCCTTTCCTCCTCAATTGTCTCAACTTCAACTACTACCCCCAATTCCTCCACCTCTTGCCCCTCAGGTTGTTGGTTCTCTGGTGATAATGTCGGGGTTAACTCGGAAGTTTTATCCTCTGCAGCGCTCTCTGGGGCCGTGGTCAAATCCGTCACGGGCTCCCCTGGATCATCAAGAGGCATTTCTTCCACCACTACTTCCGTTTCTTCCACTTCAATTTGCTCATCAGGTTGAACCGATTCCGTTACTTCTGGCGGAATGGAAGGTTCCGGTGCCGTTTCCACTAATTCCTCTGTTTCGACCACTTCCTCTAAGGGTTCCACGCCAAAAGGCAGATCTAAGCCAACCAGGGTATAGGCCTCAGCCAAGGGGACATCCCCCCGCATTAAACGGGAAAAAGCATCCTGCCCATCGGGTTGATAATTAATCACCCGCACTGTGTTGTTAAAACGGTTAGCCACCAGGTTACCCGCTTGGTCAATGAACTCCAACTTGAGCCAATTTTCCCCGGTCTCAAATCCTTCCAGATAAATGGGTTGCCATTGATCCACCAAAAAACTTTCATCATTGACAGTGACCCGGATGCGCCAATCACTCAGGTCGGCATCATTTTCCGCTGCGATATGGAGGGGAGCATCGGTCAAATAGTAGTCCAAAAGGATTGGTTCAGCACCATAGTCTCCCTTGGGACGGCTATAGGTCAACAGGGGCAAGGCGGGGTCAGGATTATTACTGTCGGTTTTGGTGAGAACGTGGAAAGTAACTTGGGCATAGGCCCCATCGTTTTTGTAACTTTCATGCCAGGGGCGGACGGGGAATGCCCGCAGGGTGTGGGTGCCTGGCTCCAAATCTTCTAGGATGATGGGTTGGTCTAGGTTATAAATCGCTCGGTAGGGCTCGTTATCCAAAATTAAATGGACATGGGCTCGCAGGGGCACACTATCATCCTCGTTCAGGGGAAGGTCTTCCGCCTGGAGTTGCACCGCCACTGTAGTTTTTTTGAGCACCGTATCCGGGGCAGGGGAGAGGATTTTTAGCTGGGGTTGGTATTGATTAAAGCTGGGGGCTAGGGCCTGCAATGCTTTAGGGGGAGATACTTCCCGCAGGTTGCCCAATTGCACCAGTTCGCTAGCTTTGACCAATGGGGGTGGGGGTGATGCCGATAAAGATTGACAGCCCCCCAAACCAATGGCGATCGCCAGTAGAAATACCGTCAGAACTTTGGTCAGATAAGACCTATATCTGGGCCGGTAATTACCTTGATTCTGCCAATGGCGATCGAACACAGTGTTAAGCCTCCCTCCCACAATTGTTGATTGGGGTTATTTTTCTAGCCAATATTTGCCAGCGGTCTCCGTATTTTCCACCTTGGGCAGTCCCATGCTGTAATTCAAGACACGACAGTCCAGGTTGTAACTAACTTTACCCTCCTGCAACAGGTCACGGATAAAATGCTCCAAATCCGAGCCAATGCGCCGTAAATTGTAGTCGGTTAAATCTTCGCCGCCGTAGGACTCTACCAACTCGTCAAAGCGACGATAAACCTGTTGGAGAGCGTCTTCATTCCAAACAAACTCGTTATCAGGGTCCACATCCATGGTCAAGACACTATTGCTAGGAATCAGTTCATTGCCTTGCACTTCAGCGGTAAAAATACGGACGTGACGGGTAGTGGATTTGACAAGCATGGCAGTTAGCTAAGCCGTTGGGGATCACAGAGCATTGTAAACAAATTTCGCCAGGGGTGGGGACTAGGCTATCCAAGAACTTATTGGTACAGTCCATGGCCCCCACGTTATAGATGGATCCACAATTTCCCAGGTCGGCCACAGTTCAGGAGGTGGATTGCAATTGATGGGAGCTAAGATAAAATCCCATCGCCAACCTCAAAAATCACTAATTTGGGCAAAGACCGATGGTTTACAGTTGCTCTCGGATTTGATGGCGTATTACTTGTAGTTCTTAACGCACTCTTCCACCAGGGGGAGCACTGCATCCACATCTTTCCAACCAAGAATTTCCGTCACCTTTTTCTCCAGATTTTTGTAGGAGCGGAAGAACTCGGCAATTTCATCCAAGCGGTGCCCTGCCAAGTCATTGATGGATTTAACGTAGGTGTAACGGGGATCTTTGGCGGGAACACAAAGAATTTTTTCGTCCCGATCGCCGCCGTCAATCATTTCCAACATACCAATGGGCCGGGCGGTAATGACACAACCGGGAAAAGTGGGTTGATCCATGATCACCATGCCGTCGAGGGGATCGCCGTCGTCAGCGAGGGTATTGGGAATAAAACCGTAGTCGTAGGGATATTGCACAGAGGAATACAGTACCCGATCGAGGGCAAAGCAATTCATGTCTTTGTCGAACTCGTATTTATTTTTGCTCCCTGCGGGAATTTCGATCAACACATTGATCAAACCGGCTTTGGGCTGGGCAGGAATACGGCTTAGGTCCACAATTTTTCTCCAACGAAGTACAAAAGAGTCACAACAAAACGGGCTCGAAACCCGATCGCATTTTACTCGGTGGGCTCCCCTTGTACCTAGCCTTACTGAAGGGAATTTCCCTTGGCCTCTCCGCAGGCCATAATTAGGGCGGTCATTATCCATTTTTTCTGCCCCTGCCCATGGTCTATTTGCCCCTGCCATCCCAAGCCACGGCCCTAACAGTGCCCAAGCTGGGGGAAACTGACGGTATTTTCCTTTCCTTGGTGTTGCCCACCTATAACGAAGGAGAAAATATCCAAGCCATGGTGACTACTCTGGTGGAATTGCTGGAACACCGTTGGGCTGGCCGGTATGAGTTGATTGTGGTGGATGATGATAGTCCCGATTTAACTTGGAAAATTGCCTTGGCATTGGGCGAAACCTATCCCCAATTGCGGGTGATTCGGAGAACGGAGGGGCGGGGTTTATCCACAGCGGTGATTAGGGGTTGGCAGCAGGCCCGGGGGGAGATTTTGGCTGTTATTGATGCGGATTTACAGCATCCTCCCCAGGTACTTTTGGACCTGTTGGCGGAAATGGAACGGGGGGCAGATTTAGCGGTGGCCAGTCGCCATCAATCAGGAGGGGGGGTCAGTCAATGGAGTTTGGTGCGGAGGTTGCTTTCTCGGGGTGCCCAGATGCTGGGTTTATTAATTTTGCCGGAGGTAATTGGCCGTTTGTCGGATCCCATGAGTGGTTTTTTCATGGTGAGGCGTCTGGCGATCGCCGATTGTCCCCTCAGCCCAGTGGGATACAAAATTCTCATTGAAGTGGCGGCCCGGGGGCGGATCCGTTGGTTAGCAGAAGTCGGTTACGTCTTTCAAGAACGGCGATCAGGACACAGTAAGGTCACCTGGCGGCAATACGTGGAGTATCTCCAGCATTTATGCAAACTAAGATTGTCCCTTTCTTCCCGGTTTTTGCAATTTTGCGCTGTGGGGTTAACCGGAGTGGCGGTGGACATGGCCTTTTTATTTATCCTCACGGAACCATCCCTGGGGGATTTGCCCCTGAGTCGCAGCAAGATCATCGCCGCCCAATTGGCCATTCTTAATAACTTTTTCTGGAATGACCGTTGGACTTTCCAAGATTTAACCCAGGGACAAAACAGTCCCTCCCAAGTAAGTAAACGTCTGCTCAAATTTAATCTGATCTGCTGGGCCGGCCTGGGCATTAACCTGGCACTGTTGAATTTCTTCTTTAACTTTTCCCACTTCAACCGCTACCTAGCCAACGCCCTGGCGATCGCCCTAGTGACCATCTGGAACTTTTGGTTCAACCTCAAACTTAGTTGGCGAGTCACAGATGTTAATGCTTTCAGCCGGTGAAGCTCCATCGGAGCAACCGTTGCCATGGAAAAAAGGTAAAAAGTTTGGCTCTAAGAGCCTAGAGCCTATTCGTCCGGTTCGATGGTGCTAGACAGCCCGTGGCTACGTAGGGTTTCACAGTAAAACTCAGCGTGCTCCAACTCACAGGTGATGACTAAAGACATACCGTTAACGTGGGCTTCCATCATAATATCCACTGCTTGGGGCTGGGTCATGCCCGCCACCGTTTGGATCAAGGTCTGCACCACATGCTCCATGGAGTTGAAATCATCGTTGTGCAGTAAAACCCGGTAACGGGGAGCGTGCTTGCGGATTGTGCTATTGCTGGGCTTGTTTAAAACTTCGGTCGCCATCATTTACCTCCCTGGGCGAAAGTGGAGAAACTTCAGATTCTATTACGTATAGATTGTAACCCCCAGCCCCCAGGAGCGGAGAAGGTTACAATAGAAAAAGTAAAGAAATGTAACAAATATTTTTCCCATTGCCCATGGTTACTTCCCCCACCACCAGTTCCCCTTCGCAGCGGTCCTACAGTCCTCAGGATTGGCTGAAGGGTTACCAATCCCAGCCCCAGGAGTGGGATTACTGGATTGACGATGTGGAAGGCACCGTGCCCCCAGACCTCCAGGGCACCCTCTATCGCAATGGCCCCGGATTGTTGGAAATTGGCGATCGCCCTTTGAAGCATCCCTTTGACGGGGACGGCATGGTAACGGCTTTTAAGTTTCCTGGGGACGGGAGGGTACATTTCCAAAACCGATTTGTGCGCACCCAGGGCTATGTGGAAGAGCAAGCGGCGGGAAAAATGATCTACCGGGGCGTTTTTGGCTCCCAACCGGCGGGGGGCTGGCTGAAAAATATCTTTGATTTACAGCTAAAAAACATTGCCAACACCAACATTACCTTCTGGGGCGATCGCCTCTTGGCCCTGTGGGAAGGGGGACAACCCCATCGACTAGAACCATCAAGCTTAGCAACCATCGGCCTGGATGATTTGGGGGGCATTCTTGCTGAAGGCCAACCCCTGTCGGCCCATCCCCGCATTGATCCAGCCTGTATTTTTGACGAAGGCCAATCCTGTTACGTCACTTTTTCAATCAAATCGGGCTTAAGCAGTACCCTAACTCTGTTGGAACTAGACCCCCAGGGCAAACTGTTACGACAAAAAACCGACACATTTCCCGGTTTTGCCTTTATCCATGACTTTGCCATCACGCCCCATTACGCCATCTTTTTACAAAATAATGTGACCTTCAACGCTTTGCCCTACGTTTTGGGTTGGCGGGGAGCGGGGGAATGTGTGGAATTCCACCCTGAAAAAACGGCCCAAATTATTCTGGTGCCCAGGGGCAACGGCGAAATTCAAAGAATCCCAGTGCAGGCTGGTTTTGTTTTCCACCATGCCAATGCCTTTGAGCAAGGTAGCAAAATAATCCTCGATTCCATTTGTTATAACTCTCTGCCCCAGGTGGGCCCCGATGTGGATTTTCGTAGTACGGATTTTGACAATTTAGACCCAGGACAGCTATGGCGTTTCACCATTGATCCCGCAGCGGCGACGGTGGAAAAACAGTTAATGATTAGCCGTTGTTGCGAGTTTCCCGTCGTCCATCCCCAGCAGGTAGGCCGGGAATATCGCTATGTTTATATGGGGGCCGCCCACCATAGCACCGGCAATGCTCCCCTCCAGGCCATTCTCAAAGTTGACCTAGAGTCCGGCACTGAAACTCTGCGTTCCTTTGCTCCCCATGGTTTTGCGGGGGAACCGATTTTCGTACCCAGACCCGGTGGCGTGACTGAAGATGATGGTTGGCTGCTTTGTCTGATTTATAACGCCGATTTACACCGTTCCCAGTTGGTGATCCTCAACGCTCAAGACATTACCGCTCCGGCGATCGCCACGTTGAAGTTAAAGCACCACATTCCCTATCCCCTCCATGGTTCCTGGGCTAAGGTCTAATTCTAGGGTTTGATTTAACTAAAAATGGGGCAGGGTTTAGAACAAAAAGCTTTACAGGCAAAGCTGGTCAGGCTTTTTTCCCCGATCCTATCCTAATCGTGAAGGCGGCTAGAGCATGGGCACAATGCCCCTACCAACGGTCAAATTCGTAGTAAATATTGCCCAAGGTTTCGTAGGTGATGCCAGGAAGTTGGCGGAGTTTGCCGTCCAGATAATCCATGGCTTCGTCCTTTGTCATATTAGTACGTTGCATAAAAGTCAGTACGCTCACTTTGCCCTGGCTTTGTTTGACTAATTTTTCGAAAATTACCTCCACTTCCTTTTTTAAATTCCGCAGGTAAATATAGATGGTGAAAGCGTAAACAAAGGAAAAAATTAGCCCCAAGATATGGAACAGGGGCAGTCTAAACAGGGAGTCGGCAAAAACAAATTCAAAAATGGCGAAAAAACCGAGGGTAGAGAAAAATACCGGTGTTGAACCGATGCGTTCCTGTTCTGTTCTCGATTTCAGGCTGACTAAACGGTAAACGTAAAAAATGGCTGTTAAGAATAAATAAAAAAGCCAGTCCATAAAAACTCACCAGTTCACTGGCGACTCACCACAGGTTAACGGGCTAGAGGAAAATGCAGTCTACCAGCACCATTCTAGAATCTTACTTTCAAAATCAGGCCACTATGAGTATTCAACCGCCACCCAAAATGAATAGGCTTAACAAAGTTCCACTATTCCATAAACTATGGAGGATCATGGAGGATAAAAGATTGCGGGAACGGCTGTAAACTAGCCCGAGAACCGAGCCCAAGACAAATAGGGGCAAAATTTCCGACACGTTCAAATGGGCAATGGCAAACAGTAAACTGCTGAGAATAATCGCCACACTAACGGGGAAGTAGCGGGTTAGGGCCGGCAGGAGAAAGCCTCGGAAGATGATTTCTTCAAACACTGGCGCTAAAATGGCGGCGGTAAAAAAGAAGATCCCGAGCACCAACCAATTTTGGGAATCTAAGGCGAGGGAAAGCAGGGGATTACTACCCCCTTGGCCCTGCCAAATTTCCTGATTGACCAGGGATACCAATACCACCAAAGGCAATGCCACCAGGTACCCCCCCAAGCCCCACAACACCGCTTTTAGATTAGGACGCAGGGTAAACCACCCCTCGGGTAGGGGACGGAAATCTTTGAGGGAGAGGAACAATACCCCCAAGCCCACCGTGGCGATCGCCCCATAGGTGGCCAATACATAAAAAGCCTTACCCATCAACGACAAATCCGCCATGGGCAGAGGTAACACCCCCACCACCAGAGGCAAAACGATCTGACTGGGGAAAAAGAAGCCCACCACCAACACTTGCCAAGTGGTTTCCCAATTCCAGGGAGTGTCCCATTTGGTTTTGGCGTTAGTAGCTAGAATCGCCTTCTCCCGACCCAGGGCCCACTGTAATAGCAGCCCCACGATCAGTAAGACACCGATGCCGCCTCCCAGCAAAGGCAAACTATTGAGTAGGGCTAGTTTCACCAAGGCCCGCTGACTGGCCTTTTCCACTTCCGTTTGTAACGCTCCACAGGCAGGGGTATCACAGATTTGATCTGGTTTTTCGATATTGCCCTGGCGACGATAAAGCTGGGTCAACCCTTGCCAACGAAACCATCCCTTTAATTGATCATTAATCAGCGCTTCCGCATGGGGGGGAATGGGCTGGGATTGTTCTAGGGCAATTAACACTGTGGCGATTTTTTGCTGATTTTGCCCACCGTTGCTCACCACGGATTCCCAGGTGCCCAGGGCTTGTTCCGGCTGATTTTCGGCGTATTGTAGCAGCCCCAAATTAATTTGGAGTTGGTTGAGGGTCTTTTGATTTTTGGTAATGACCGCTTGGATCGGCGCTGGATCGCTATTGGAACTGGCTTCCAAGACTGTTTGTTGCGTTTTGAGACGGTCCAGATGGTCAATCAATTCCTGGACTGCTATTTCGTACTGTTTTAACCCCCCCTGTTGGGGCTGGCTTTCCAAGAGGGCTTTTTGCAGGGTTTCCCGCCATGTTCCCGATTCATCCTTCCCCTGCCAAGCTGAAGCTTGCAATAACAGATTGGTTTGGGAAAGCTGTAGTTGAGACTGTACTTGGGGCTCCTCTAAACTTCCCACTAGGGAAAGCAAAAAAGGCACCAGGGAAATAACCGTCAACAGGGCGAGGATAATTCGCTTCATCAAAAAAAACTGGGTCTAAAACCCCGTCCTTGGCTGTGGGACGGCTGTGTTAATCAACGTAGCATAACCCATCGCCCCCTTTTGGCCAGGCCGGTTATCCCCCTCGGAGAGCATTGCCTTTGTAGTACAATAACAGTTAAAAAATAACAATTATGCCTCCAACTTTTGTCCTTGCTTCTGCCTCCCCCGCCCGCAAGCGTTTACTAGAAATGGCCGGCATTGCCCCTCTGGTGGCCGTGAGTCATTTCGATGAATCTTCCTTAACCGCTGACAACATAGTGGCCTTGGTGGAAGCCCTGGCCAAAGCTAAAGCAGAGACGGTGGCCAGCAAGTTTGCCGATGCCCTCATTCTTGGCTGTGATTCTCTCCTATTGGTTAATGGTCAAACCTACGGCAAACCGGAGTCCCCGGCCGTGGCGATCACCCGTTGGCAAACCATGCGGGGCCAGGTGGGGGAATTGTACACAGGCCATGCTCTGATTGACCGTACCCAAAACCGTTGCCTCTGCCAAACTGGGTTAACCAAAGTTCATTTTGCGGATGTGGACGACGACACCATCCAAGCCTACGTGGACAGTGGGGAGCCTCTCCAATGCGCCGGGGCGTTTGCCCTGGAAGGCAAAGGGGGAATGTTGATTAATAAACTGGATGGTTGCTCCAGCAACGTGATTGGCCTAAGTTTGCCTATTTTTCGGTCGTTATTGCAACGGTTGGGCTACTCTTTGGCCGACTTTTGGCAAAGTTAAACTAGGCAAGCTAACTAGCGGAACCATTCCGTTACCCCACCGGGTTTATCCACCAATGTGATCCCCGCCTCCTGCAATAGATCCCTGAGGCGATCGCCTTCGGCCCAATTTTTATCTTTCCTAGCCTGGGTGCGTTGGGCCACCAGTTGTTCAATGGCCGCATCAGTTAGACCATTATCGTCAGTGGATTGGGACTCTGGATTAATGCCTAAACCCAAAATTTCCGCCAAACTGACTAAAGTAATCCACTGGGTTTGCAACAAATCCGGGTCGGCCGGGGTTGAGCCCTCGAATTTTAATTTATTCCCCTCAGACCGCAGATGCTTTGCCAATTCGAACAGTACAGCCAAACCGCCTGCAAAATTAAAGTCATCGTCCACTGCTTCTTGAAATGCCCCTGTCCATTGATTGGCATCCGGAGGCAGGGGAGAAAATTCTAGTGCCCAACCAAAGTCTTGACCATAGTCGTAACCAAATTGCAGACCCTCCGTTAACGTATGCCAGCCATTGGTGGCGGCGGCGATCGCCGTATCAGTAAAATCCAAAGGCTTACGGTAATGGCCCTGGAGCACTAAAAGTCTAATTGCCATGGGGTCAACGGTTTCTAGCAAAGCCCGAATGGTGGTGAAATTCCCCAGGGACTTGGACATCTTTTCCCCATCCACTTTTACCATGCCGTTATGGAGCCAATATTGGGCTAGGGGTTGCCCTGTCACCGCCTCGGATTGGGCAATTTCGTTTTCATGGTGGGGAAAAATTAAATCATTCCCCCCCACATGTAGATCAATGGTTTCCCCTAAAAATTCCCGCACCATGGCGGAACATTCAATATGCCAGCCAGGCCGCCCCTTACCCCAAGGAGATTCCCAAGCTGGTTCCCCCGGTTTAGCACTTTTCCATAAAGCAAAATCAAATGGGTCCTGTTTTTGCGCCCCATCTGGATCGGCCACCGTCACCCGACCGCTGGCCCCTGCCTGTAAATCTTCCAGCTTACGGCCAGAGAGCTTGCCGTAGCCCTCAAAATTACGCACCGAGTAATAGACATCGCCGCCACTGGGATAGGCGTAGCCCTTAGCTTCCAACTCGGCAATTAATCTTTTAATGCCATCTAAGGTGTGGGTAGCCCTGGGGTAGAGGTCCGCTGGTTGCACCCCCAACGCTTCCATATCTTCAAAATAGGCGGCGATAAATTTTTCTGATACCGCCTCCATGGTGGAGCCTTCGTCCACTGCCCGTTTGAGGATTTTGTCATCAATGTCGGTGAAATTTTGCACATAGCGCACTTCATAACCAGACCATTGCAGATAACGACGCACTAAATCCCAGGTGATACAGGTGCGGGCATGGCCGAGGTGGCAGTAATCATAAACAGTGATGCCGCAACAGTACATAGTCACCAGGCCAGGGTGGAGCGGTTGCAGGGCTTGTTTGGCTCGGGTGAGGGAATCGTACAGGCGCAGGGTCATGGGCAGGGAAGGCAAAAATCAATGTACAGTCTTCCCATTATTCTCTATCAAAGCCGCATCGAGGCCCAACGGCGATCGCCAGGAATTGGGCCAGGCTGGGAAAACTGAGCCGTGGTGAAAGGTAACGCCCTCGGTACTAGGGGGAAAGGATGGGCATTAATTCCTCTCCATCATCAAAAATGGTCAAGCGGGCGGGCTTACATTGCTTAATGGTTACCTGGATGTCTTGGGCTCCCTCCCCTCGCAAATCCTCCAGGTAGCCTACCTGGGCCTTTTCCGCACTGCTACGGCGGGCAAAGGGACCAAAATAATAGGTACAGCGAGGAGCGCCGGTGCTAATTTCAACCCAGTGGGCCATGCCCAACAGGGATAAAACTCGGATCCACAGTTCTTTCATAGGACTTCGGGTAAGGATAGAGACAAGGTAATGGGTGTTGCTTGCTGTCATTCTAGCTTTCAAGCCCGCAATATTTTGTTACATTGCCGGCAGAATGGCAATTAAATCTGCGACTCTGCCACTTTTTCTTGCTAATCCTCTGAAACTTCTGGGAAGTCGGGGGAAGGGGGAGATAGGGTAGGGCGATCAAAACCCCGTTGGCGAAAAATTTCATAAAGGCTGATGGCCGCCGCCACGGAAGCATTGAGACTGGGGGTTTTACCGGCCAAGGGAATGGTAATGAGATGATCACAGTGTTTTTGGGTCAACAAACTCAGCCCTTCCCCTTCCGAGCCAATCACTAGGCCCATGGGTTCCCGTAAATCCGATTGGTGTAGAGGAGGTTGCTTACCCGCCACGGTGCCGTAGATCCAAAAGCCCGACTCCTTCAAAGTTTCCAAGGCCCGGCTAAGATTTACTACCCGGGCCACGGGGAAATGTTCCAAGGCGCCAGCGGCCACTTTCATTACCGTGGAAGTGATCCCCGCCACCCGCCGTTGAGGTAAGACCATGCCCTGGGCTCCAAACGCTTCGGCGGTGCGGATGATGGCCCCCAGGTTGTGGGGATCGGTAATGCTGTCGATAATGACTAAAACCGGGGCAGTGCTTTGGCGTTTGGCTTGATCAATCAAATCCCCCAGTTCCCAGTAGTGGTAGGGGGCCACCTGGGCCGCAATGCCTTGGTGATTGGCGTTGTGGGTGATCTGGTTGAGGCGAAAATTATCCACTTCATCCACCACTGTGCCGTTGGCCTTGGCGGTTTGAATTTTGGTGCGATAGCGAATGTCGTGGCGGAGATGGGAAGTAATCCAAATGCGATTCAACTGGCGATCGCCGTCTAGGGCGGCTAGGACAGCATGGTGACCATAGAGCAAATCCAGGGCTTCCTGGGCCTGATCGGAGTCCGCCAGGGGGGGAGCAGAAGGGGCAGCTTTAGCAAACTGGGGCTTCTGGCCCGATCGCCGGGGCCTTTCGTCACCGTAGCGGGGCTTATCCCTGTCCTTATCTTTAAATCGGCTCTTAAAACTGGAGGGTTTATCCCCAGAACGTCGGGGTTTATCCTCATTGGAGCGGGGGCGGGGCTTATCCTGGAAGCGATCAGATTTTTCTTTAAAACCTTGGGGCTGATCATCGTTAAAGCGGGGTTTATCTCCACTGCGCTTCGGTTTGGGTTTCTGCTCTCCATAGCGGGGTTTATCTCCACGGGCAGAACGGGGAGAAAATTTCTTCTTGGGCATTTCAGTCATGACTTTCGGGGGCTAACGGGGGGCAGCGTCGGGCAGTTCAATTAAGGCTAATAGTTCATCTAATCGACGGGCATCCCTGAGGTATAAATAACCTAAAAGAGTTTCTAAACCGCTGGCGGCCTGGTACAGTTCGGGGTTGGCCCGCCGGGAAGTGGATGTGGCGGCATTACGACCCCGACGCACCCATTCCTTTTCCGGGTCGGTTAATTGGGGTAAAAGGGTGGCTAATATCTGGGCCTGTTGTTCAGCCCGCACCTGGGCCACCACCCGACGGTGAAAATCCCCTATACGAC